>JAHFUF010000542.1 GCA_023265235.1 Blastocatellia bacterium | reverse complement strand
AGAACCCCGCGACGCACCATAACCAAAAAACTGTATCATTCGAGCAATTATTTCCCCATCATAGCTTTGACTAGTCATAACCACTATACCTAAGTTACGAAAGTACCAAGTAGCAGGTAAAATGCGGTTGTGCCAAAAAACATAGATTAGTGGTTGATCTGCGGCAATATTTCCTATGCGATCACTTCCTCTAAACATTTGCCAACGCATAGTAAAGCCAATTAAATAAACTAATAAATAGCTTAATAGCGAAGCAAAATAAATAAACCACTGTTTATGCCTAGGATACTGTTCTAGCAGTGCAGGTTTGTAAAATTGTTTTCGTAAGCTTTCGATTCGTTCTGGTGATAGGGTTTTGTTTTTGCTACTCATTTTTAATTGGTAGGTTCTTTCACTTGATCTAATCGTGCTTCTATTGTTGTAGCCCCTTGACCAATTTCAATTTCTTTATCCCAATCTCGATAACCAATTCTTACTATCACTATTAGATATACTCCCATAGGGATTTTTTGTAGCAACAAAGAACCTTTATCATCTGTTGTACCAACATAATGATTATTAAGATAAACATTACTATTTGGTGGGGTAGTATAAATAATTAATGCTCCATTTAGCGATGATGTAGTTGGATTTAATCGCTTTAATTGGTAAGGCAAAGAGTCTTCATCACTTTCTAACCCTGCTGCGGCACGTAGTTCTTGCCCTAGTGATAGGGCTGATTGTTGGCGATTTTCTGGTTTTTTTGCTAGAGCTTTTAATACTACATCTGAAACTTTTTTAGGTATTTCTGAGCGTATATCATTTAAAGATCTAGGATCTTGCTGAACATGTTTTTTTGCCAGTTCCATAATGGTATCACCATCAAAAGGCATTTTTCCTGCTAGTGCTTCATAAAGCATTACACCTAAAGAATAAACATCTGTGCGTGGATCTAGTTGTTTATCTAACCATTGTTCAGGAGACATATAATAAGGAGTGCCTGCTACTCGTCCTTTTTCCGTTAGGCTTTGCATTGTTGCACCAACAATTTTAAGTTTTGCTAAACCAAAGTCTATTACCTTAACAGTTTCGCCTAAACCTTCAAACTCTTCCAAGATAATATTTTCTGGTTTTAAGTCGCGGTGAATAACGCCTTTACGATGTGCGCGTTGTACGGCACCACACATTTGTAAAAATATTCTTACTGCACGTTTTATTTCTAGAAAACACTCATTACTAAGTATTTGCCTAAGAGTAGCTCCATCTAAAAATTCCATTACTAAAAAAGCGACTCCTTCAGAAACCCCAAAGTCAAAAATAGAAATTGCATTAGGGTGACGTATTCGTCCATAAGCTTGTGCTTCACGGCGAAATCTTTCTATAGCAACAGAGTTAGAAATCAGCTCTGGTTTGAGTGTTTTTACAGCAACAAAATCGTCAATAATAAAGCGTTTAGCTTTATAGACTGTGCCTGTAGCACCCTCTCCAAGGGTTTCTACAATTTGATATTTATCGGCCAAAACTTCACCAGGAAACAATCTTTGTGCAATTACATTTAACCTAGAACCATCTTTGGGACAGTGTTTCATGCTATCTGGCCACTCATAGCTGCATACAGTACAAAGTTTCTTTTTCATGAATGATCGCCTCGCCCTAATGAAAACTACATATTATCTCAACTTACAAAATATGCGAACAAAAATTCTAGCCACCAAATCACCAAATAAGTTTATTTTGCCAGCAACCTAAAAAAGTTCTATTATAATCGAACTAATAAATTAAAACTCAAGGAGGTTAGAAATTTAATGTTTAGAGTTGTAAGTATATTGCTTTTGTTTGTAATGAGTATAGCGACAGCTTTAGCCGTGGCCCCTTTACAGGAAAAAGAGACTTATCCTGATGGCATACCACGAATCACAATTGAAGATCTAAAAACTAAGCTAGACAAAAAGGAAGGTGTAATAATAGTAGATGTACGAGGACATGTAGGGACAATTATCAAAGGTGCTCTTCATATTCCTTTGGCAGAAATAGAAAAAAATTTAGATAAACTCCCAAAAGATAAGTTAATCGTTGCAGTGTGCTCTTGTTCTAGTGAAGGTAGTAGTGGAGCAGCAGTACGTATTTTAATGGGTAAAGGTTATACTAAAGCTTTTGCGTTAAAAGGTGGGCAAATAGCTTGGGAAGCGGCTAAATATCCTACTGAAGTTGTTCCTGAAAATAAATAGAGCTTATAAATTTAGTAGGTAAAAAACTAAGGGAGCTAATTAGCTCCCTTAAGTGTTTATACAATAAATTTCTAAAATGGCTAATTAGGTAGATCAGGTAAGTCTACTGCTAAACGAAACCCTACTCGCTCATTCTTATAGTCATTAGGTTGCCAAGCACGGTTAACAGTCCTAAGTAGATCTTTTTTCTTAGTTTGATAATTGCCTCCTCGAATTACTCTACAATCAGGACAAGGTTCAGGTTTAGCAGTAGACTGAGGATAGAGTGCAAATGGGCTGTTAGTCCATTCCGAAAGGTTACCAGACATACCAATAATTCCAAATGGGCTACGATCTCCAGCTAATTGAGCCTTGTTGACTGCTATAGCTGAAGTATTACTATTTTCCCCAAAAACAGTTTTAGTACTATCCCATTCTTGCCCCCAAGGATAAAGTCTATTATCAGACCCACGAGCAGCATATTCCCATTCGGCCTCTGTAGGCATACGAAATCGTAGCCCTGACATAGAAGAAAGCCATTGACAATAAGCACTTGCTTCTTGCCAGGAAATATTATTTATTGGGAAATCACCTTGTCCAGATGGATATTCGCTTCCAGACCAGTTTGAAGGGGATGAACCATTAGTGGCTTTAACATACTCTTGGTATTCTTTATTTGTTAACTCATACCTACCTAAGGCAAAAGCAGGAACTTTAACTTGATGAGCAGGAGAAGCATCTGCAAAACCTTGATCGCTACCCATCATAAATGTACCCATTGGAATAGAAATCATTTGCATTTTTTCTAACCAAATTTTAGGGTCTATAGAAGTAGATGTGGATGGAGAAGACTCTATACTTGGTTTATTAAAGAAGAAAAAGTAAATTACTAAACCAACGATTAAAGCAAATAATACTCCTCCAACTATAACTAAAAGACGCTTTACACCATTGGATTTTGTTTCTTGTAAGGGTAGTGCTGCTGGCCCTTGAAATATTGGTGGTGTAGGAGCACCAATGTTAGGAATAAATGATTTTGGGGTTATAACCCTATTACCATTTTGTGAGCGACCTCCTGTGTTAGAGGCTTTTGAGGGTACTCGACTAGGATCCATTGAAAAGTCACCGCTATAATCCAGAGCACCTGATGTAGTATTAGCAGCATTTGGAAAACTACTGTCCCCAGATGCTTTTAATGGCACAGTAGAACCAGAAAATAAGGGTGCACCTACAGATTGTGGTGATTTAGTTCCAGATTTTGCGCCTAATGGAGAAAGAGGATCATTTGTTGGGCGTACCAAAACAGGAGAGGGTTCTGGCTTAGTAGGAACATTTTTTTGATGAAGAGCTTCTTCTAACTGTTCTGCAAGTTGGGTGGCTGATTGAGGGCGATCTTCACGTTTTTTTGCCAGTGTACGCAACACAACCGCTTCTAAAGCAGGGGAAATATTTTCTTTTAGTTCCCGTAACGGCCTAGGTAGGGCATGAATATGTTTAAGAATCAAGGCCATTGGTGTTGTAGCCTTAAAAGGTAGATCACCTGTGAGCATTTCGTAAACAATTACTCCTAGGCTATATAAATCAGAACGAACATCAAGTTCTTGACCCTCTGCTTGTTCTGGAGACATATATTGAGGTGTACCAACTACCATTCCTTGTTGGGTAAGGTTTACAGGCTCTTCACTAGCTACTTTTAGTTTAGCAATAGAAAAGTCTAATACTTTTATCTGTTCATTTGGGGTGTCATAATCAAGAATTACTATGTTATCTGGCTTAAGATCGCGATGAATAATACTTTTGCTATGAGCAGCTTCTACAGCAGCACAAACTTGTTTGACAGTATTTATAGTTTTTTCTGGAGATAAATATTTTTCTGTTTCTAAAAGTTTACGTAAACTAACTCCTTCTAAAAACTCCATTACTAGATAAACTGTTTTATCGCCAGTTACTCCAAAATCCATCACATGAATTGCGTTAGGGTGATTAACAGTAATTGCGGCTCTTGCTTCTCGTCGAAATCTCTCTACAGCAGTTTGGTCAGAAACTAGGTGTGG
>JAHFUF010000541.1 GCA_023265235.1 Blastocatellia bacterium | reverse complement strand
CAACATAGGCGAGAGAAACAACATAACGATCAGCAAAAGTGTGCTCCAAAGCAACTGAATATTGATGAACATAAGGTGCACGTAACTCTTTGCTTGGTAAGGTAAAAGCTAAAGCAAATTGGCTATTTAGCGCAAAAAGCGAGCCTAGCACTGAACCTTGCTGGCTAGTTGCCCCACCTAGTGTATTAATAGTATTAGGGTTAATTAAAAACTGTCGAGATTGTCCTGGAAAGCTAAAAAATATAAAAGCTGGGTTAGCAACCAAAAGTGTATTTTGGATATTTGTACTTCCAAAATTAACAGGAGCAAATTGAGGAAATAGGTTACTAGATTGACTAACTATGTTACCTAAAATTTGATCATAAAATAGTCCATATCCTGCACGTAAAGAAGTGCGACCATCTCCTGTCAAATCCCAAGCAATTCCAACTCGCGGGGCCAAATTATTTTTATCTAGTGAGTAAATTTTCTCTCGTCCAGCAAAAAACTTAGCCTGTGCATCAAAAGTGGCAAAAAACTCTGACTGGGCAAAACCACTAGCAAAGCCAAATGGCAGATTATTTCTATCTTGCTTTAATGCTTGTTCAATTCTACCTGTTGCATCTGTTGGGACAGTGTTAATCTCATAGCGTAGCCCAACGCTTAAGTTTATTCGCTTATTAAGCTGTAAATTATCGTGTAGAAAAAAGCTTGTTTCTAAAAACCTAAGAGCAATAGTTGAATCTGGCGTGATGGCTAGGGCTTGAGAAATATCTGAAGGTGCGCCAAGAGCAGCAAAATCTGCCCCTGAGTTAAAGAAGAAAGTACCGCGAGTAGCGTCAATAAACGTATTTGAGCTAAACGTTAGTTGTGCCCTATAGCCTCTATCTAAAAAGCTATTAAGTTGTACTCTACGAACATCTACACCAAACTTAATAGTATGATTGCTAGTAGAGGTAACAAAAGTATCAGCAATTTGGAAAGTATTATTAGCTCGTCCTTGAGGAAATGTTAAGGTATCAATCCCTATAGGGCTAAATGGAGAAAAGTTTAACCTCCCTATTGGCCCACTAAGGCCATCTGCTCGACCGTCCCCATTAAAATCATTTACTGGGCTAGTTTGAAAAACAAATGGGCTACCCAAAATTTCTCTAAAACCTAAAGCAGTACGACCATAAGAAAAACGTATTTGATTAGAGCTATTTTGACTAAGCTCTGTATTAAGTGTTAATGCTAGATTCTGAGTTCGAGTTTTAGCATCAAGACTAGCATTTATTGCTTCTGCTACGGCTGGGATACGGCTATCATCATCAGTAAAGTTATAACGAATAGTAAAAGTGTTAATCCTGCCTAGTATGTTTAATTGGTTGTCAACGCGTAAAGAAAAAATAGTTCCTTCGCCATTAGCAGCAACTATTTGAGAAAAAGTATTATTTCCATAAGCCCCACCTAGGTTATTAGGCAAAGGGTACAGGGCTAGCACATCACGACCAAGTGAACTGACTGAGCCTAAAAACTGTTGAGCATTTCTAAAAGCTTGATTGCGGTCTGCTAAACTAGGCACAGCAAAGTTTAACTGTTGGTTACGGTTAAGGTCTTGATGCTCAAAGGCACCAAAAAAAGCTAGTCGATTTTTTATTAATGGTAGCCCAAAGTTTCCTCCTACTTGATTACGAGTAAAGGCATTTTTACTATCGGTTGTCCCACCAGGAAACTTTGTTTCAAAAAAATCTCGGGCATTAAGTGTTGAGTCTGTAAAAAAGTTATAAAACTCTCCATGTATTTTGCTTTCACCAGTTCGAGAAACTACATTTATTTGTCCACCAGTGTTACGTCCTGCTTCAGAGTCTGCTAGTAGCGTAGTAATTTGAAATTCTGTAATACTTTCAATTGTTTGTGGAATAGGAGAAGTAAACCCTTGACGACGAATTCCTATATCTTGATCATTATTATCTGACCCATCAATAGTAAAATTATTATTTCTAGCACGCTGACCATTAACAGAAAATTGTCCTGCTGTACCTACGCCAGCACCGATCCCTGGGCCATTACTGCCTGCATTTTGCGGGGCTTGGGCTACACCTGGAACAAGCAATGCAAAACTATCAAAACTACGTATGCCTGGAAGTGGTAAAGAAGTAAGTAGTTCGCTAGTAGCACTGCCTCTTAAGGTCGCGTCAGCAATATTTGCTTGTAGGAAAATATTTTGTGGAAGGTTGGTTACTTGAGGAGGATTATTAGTTGATAAAGAAGGAGTTGGAGTTAAAATAATTGGAGGTGGCTTAATAATTTTTTCTCTATTAACTTCTACTAAAAACTGAGGAAGTGAATTTGGTAAATAGCCATCAGCTTGAGCGGTAATATCATAAGTGCCTGCTGGGAGAAAATCTATTCGATAAGTACCATCTGCGTTTGTGCGTCGTCCATAACTAAATCCATTAGCAGCATTAATCACTTTTACTAGCACGCCTGAGATTGGTTGGAACTCTGTATCAATAACCATTCCGACCAAAGTTCCTGTAGTTGTTTGTGTATTAGGAAGGAAAACCCATTTTTTTGACTTTGGATTTAATGTTGCGTTAATTGGTATTGGTAATAGCAATAAAATAATTAGATATAAAAAAAACTTATAGGTTCTCATATTAATTTGGTCTAAATTTTTTGCCCAGTGTTAAAACACTGGACTATTATCAGATGTAGCTAACGTGATTAAGAATTTATTTTTCCTTATGAACTAACAGATTGCAAAGGAAATTCCATGACTATTAAAATAAAACTACTAAAGCTATCATAAAATATTTAATAATTAGAGCCAGTATTTACCTTAAAAGTTTGGTGAGTGAGTGTTATGAATGAGAGCCGTAAAATTTTAGTTTTTGAAAATCTGCCTTTAGGAACAACTTCTTCAGAACTTACAGATTTGTTATCTCCTTTAGGACAAGTAAGTTGGTCATATATAAAAATACCTGAGGATGGTAGGCGTAATCATACAGGATATGCTGAGATGGAGACAGAAAAAGAGGCTACCAAAATCATTGTTAAGTGGAATGGGTTGGAGCTAAAAAACCATGTCCTAAGAGTTAAACATGCCCCACTAAATTTTGATCGTGCAACAATGGGAGAACCTTGGCGTAAGGCTTCCCCCCCTTCTTTAAGCAATATTAACGGAAAAGCTAAAATGTCTAGAGGACAAGCTTCTGAAAATGACACTGACAGACTAATGACTACAGGATCTTTCGCTCGTAGTGAAAGTCAAAATAAAACCGTTCAATATAATAGAAGAGACTTAATAGAACTTAAGCCTAATTTGGACAAAAACTCTAACTATGACGAACCTGAGCCAAGCCAAGAGCCAAAATCTTTACCCTCTAATGTTGACTTAACCAAATCAGAGCAAAATAATTATAAGAAAAAACACAAAAGCTTTAACAGTATTATGATTATATTTACCATACTGTTTTTAGCTGGTTTAGCTTATGCAATTTACTTTTTCTGGAGCAAAACCTAACAATCCTCTAAGGGGCAGATTCTACTATGATCAAGGTTTATAACCGTGAAAGTGGTGACTTTATTGGCACTATTAACGAAGAACAGCTAGAGCTTTTAATTGACCAATTAGAGGAAGAACCTAGCAAAGGCAGTAGTTATTACATAGATAGCAATACTATTGACTATTTAACAGACTCTGGTGCGGATGAAGAACTAATTGAGATACTTAAAAAAAGCCTTGAAAAAGAGCTTGAAAAAGAGCTTGGCGAAGAGGAAGGTGTTGAAATATATATTGAAGAGGAAGAATCAATAACACGTTAAGAAATTTGGTTTTAACTTATTTATTATTTATTAATTCTATTCTTTATTCTACTACTCAACAATTAACAAAGTGTCATATACAGGCAGCCTCCTAGTTAATAATTTGGACTAAACTCTAATAATTAAAATAATTAAAGGAGGTTGGTTATGTCTAAGAAAGTTTTTGCAACAACTATAGGGCTTATTATTGCTGGGTTGATTTTGTTAGGTGTATTTTACTTATTATCTAATATTTTTCAGTGGAGTACGATATCATCACCTAAAATCTTCCTAGATGTTGTTGCTGGAGCAGTTTGTTTATTATGGCTAGTGTTTATTTTAAAAATACCTTGGGATCTTTACTTTGAGACTAACAACATTCTTTTTGAAATGAAACGTTCTGAAGAAAAAAACATTCCTATTAAAGTAGAAAGAAAAAAATATGTGACACGTATGCGAGTTATTACGGCAGTTA
>JAHFUF010000043.1:5697-14356 GCA_023265235.1 Blastocatellia bacterium | reverse complement strand
AGCTACTCCATCAGCAAAAGTTAATGTTCCACTACTAGCAGTATAATCACTACCTGCTGTTGCTGTTCCATTACTTGTTGCATAATTGACTGATACTGAACCACTTGTACCATTAGTTCGTGTTACAGTAATTGTGACACTGCCACCATTTTCCGCTACTGTGTAAGTTGCTGTGCTAAATTGAAGGCTACCAGGCTGTGCAGCAGGGGTTCCTGTAATATTTATATCATCTATACCAATCCATTCATCATTACCAGTAGCATTAGCAGTAATAACACGGACTTGGACAGTTGATTGATTATTTGCAGCAGCAGGTAGAGTGGCACTAACAGGGGTAACTAAAGTAGCAAGGTTTGGGCCTGAACTTGCGTCAGCAACAAAACCTGCTGGAACATTAGTAAAGTTTCCTGTTGTACCTACACGATATTGAAGTGCTACAGGCTGAACAGCATTATCTGCTGAACCATCAAGATCGCGTAAGTTATAGGCTACATTGATATTAGTAAACCCTGTAGTGTTTAGGTTAATAATAATATTAGGAGCATCGGCTGTACCTGAACCTTGTAGCGCGACAGATGAATTTGTAAGTTGAAATTCTGCCACACCGCCAGTAGCTAAACCATTAGGGTTAGTTTGATTAGCAATTACATTAACAACTATAGTACCTTCTCCAAGAAGGGTTTGTGGATCAGCCCCTACTGCCGCAGTAATATCATCTCCACGATAACCAATAATCCCAGGAACATTAGTCCAATCATCATTTGCAGTTATTAGACCATTATTACTCCAGTCCTGTGTAAATGGCAGTGTTTGAGTAGTTGCATTGTTTGGGTGTATGTTTAGAAATAAGCTGACATTATTGCTACCAGAATTGGCTGTAGCTAAGTCTAGATAGCCATCTCTATCAAGATCTGCTGTTAGTAGAGAAAATGGCGAACGTTCTTGAGCTAACCCAACATTAACACTACTGAAAATGCCGCTATTATTAGCTAGGATTGTTAAATTGTTGCTAACAGAATTAGCAGTGATTAAATCAAGGTCGCCATCCTTGTCTAAGTCACCTGTTACTATTGATATAGGGTTAATTGCCCCATCAGGTAAAGCAATATCGCTACTAATAAAATTACCTCTACCTTGGTTACCTAGTATTGTGACTGTGTTATCTTGATTAGTAATGATTAATTCTAATTTACCATCTCTATCTAAATCACCTGTGGTTATTGATAAAGGAGCTTTATCTAAAGAAATAAAACTATCCTTAAACCTAGCACGGCCATTATTAGTTAATAATGTGATAGAGCGATTATCTCGACTAGCAATAGCTAAATCTAAGTCATTATCTTTGTCTAAATCCCCTATTGTGAGCGAAGTAGCATCATAAACTGTCACTAAACGGACATTAGCGTCTGTAAATTTACCAGTACTATTATTAATTATTATTGCAACTGTGTTGTTGTCTCGATTAGCAGTAACTAAATCTAGATCACCATCTCTATCTAAGTCACCTGCTACTATTGAGATAGGACTAGCAACCCCTGATAGAAACAGGTTTTCTTGGGTAAAATTGCCCGTCCCATCATTGGTCAACACAGTGATGTTAGAGCTAAGTAAATTAGCAGTAACTAGATCTAAATCCCCATCTCCATCTAAATCACCTATTGTTAGAGCATTAAGGCCATCTATTTCAGCTAAGATAATATCCTTACTAAAAAAACTACCTTTACCATCATTGCTTAAAATCGTAAGAGAATTGCTATCAGAATTAGCAGTAACTAAATCTAAATCGCCATCTCCATCTAAATCACCTGATTTTATTGATATAGGAGCAAGTGCTTGGGGCAGGTCAAATTTGCGAGTATTAAAAGTTGTTCCTTTTAAGAGTGCGCCTAAGAGTAGATTACTCTCATTAGGGTTTTGATTAGCTACAGAAACTTGCGTTAATGGTAGCGAGCTATTAGATAAAGTTAAATTCTTACTATTAGCTTGAGAAGAAATATAAATAATACTTGAACATACTAGTAATAAAAACGTAAGGAAGTATGCACGAAACTTAAATTCTTTCATAAGATCCTTTATCATAGAATGTCTAGCGAAATTATTTTTATAATCACTTTTCGTTAGAACATTTAGCAATTTATTAATTGGTTTTAGGTTAAAGCTTTGCTGGACTTAAAAAAACAAGTCTTCACACAAAATTTAGATAAGTAGGTCTTCCATTATCCGTTAACAAATTTCCTATTGCAAGCAACTATCAACTATTAAAAGCTAAGGGTATATTTGAAAGCTAAATATCTTTCAAATATACCCTTAGCACTATGTTTTAAGTTGTTCGCCCGGTTATTTTTTCTTAGGTGATTTTTCCGTCTCAATAATTTTGAGTTTTTCCCAAGTTAAAGGAATATATTTTAGCTCCGCTTTTGGCCAAGTATCAGGAATTGGTTGAGAAAAATGAAATTCTTTGCCATTTTGAGGATATAAAACCTCTGGTAAGACTTGACCATTCTTAAGATAGCTTTTTTCAGTATCACCAAAATTATATTTATCTTTATATTGCTTAAGTATCTTATCTAGAAAAATATCTTTATATGGTGATTTTTTACTGTAAGTAGCTGTTTTATCACGCTTAGCTTCAAACTTAAGTATAGTTGGTTTAGTTGGATCTTGAGCTTTATAAGGTTCTTGTGGTAACTGCAAAAACATTACTAAGGCTAAAGTAGAAAGCATTTTTTACCTCCAAATAATCAAATTTCGTGGGCTATTTGGGCTATTTACTTTAATTAAAATATTAAAGCTGTAATTATTTTAACTCTTTAGACTACGTAGCGACACCAGCATATTTTTGAAGTTTGCTGTTGCATCTATCACGGCTGAAGGTTCATATCCACAATGCACCATACAATCAGCACATTTTGGGTTCCCGCTCTTACGACCGTATTTTGACCAGTCTGTGTCTTCAAGTAGTTCTTTGAAAGTGTTTACATATCCTTCATTAAGCAAGTAACAGGGTTTTTGCCAACCAAACACATTATAGTTTGGATTACCCCAAGGAGTGCATTCATAATCACGTTGGCCTGTTAAGAAATCAATAAAAAATGAGGAATGATTAAACTGCCAGCGTTTACCACGTTTGCTAGGTAGTGGAGCAAAAATCTCTCTAAACAACGCTTTTGTTTGTTCTCGTTTAAGAAAATGGTCTTGGTCAGGTGCCAAAGCATAGCTATATCCAGGAGAAATCATCATCCCATCAACACCTAACTCTGCTAGAAAATCAAACATTTCATGCAAATGCTCTGGTTTTTCGCCATCAAAAACAGTTGTGTTAGTAGTAACACGAAAACCTGCCGCCTTAGCAGCTTTAATTGCTTTAACTACGTCATCAAAAACCCCATCACGACAGACTAATTTATCGTGACGATCGCGCATACCATCTAAATGAATGCTAAAAGTAAGATAAGGAGAAGGCTTAAATTTATTTAAATGTCGCTCTAAAAGAAGCGCGTTAGTACAAAGATAAACAAATTTTTTCATCTCTACTAGACCAGCAGTAATTTCATCTATTTTGGGATGAATCAAAGGTTCACCACCAGCAACAGTTACTACTGGAGCACCACATTCTTTTGCAACACGAAAACATTCTTCTGGAGATAGGTTTTTGCGTAGTATTTCTTCAGGGTATTGAATCTTACCACAACCAGCACAAGCCAAATTACAACGAAACAACGGCTCTAGCATTAAGACTAAGGGGAATTTTTTTTCTCCAAATAGTCTTTTTTTCATTACATAAGCCCCAACTTTAGCAGCTTGGCGTAGTGATATACCCATAAGAAAACCTCACAAAACAAAATTTTATCTGTTAATTTTAATAATTAATTTTAGAATGCTTCTCTAGACTAAATCGCCAATGTAGCACATAAACAAAGAGTGGGTGAAGAACTCTGTGCGAATTTCCCCATAAGTGAGTAAAAATTCGCAAGACAAAATCTTTCTCAATAGTAATTTTCTTGCAGATAAACTATTTCCTTATCAACGTCACTAGTTTAGAATACCGAGGAGAAATTTTCCTGATAAGTACTCATCAAAAAACTTACCGGAGCAATCCTATGGCCAATACTCTAGTCCAAACCCTTACAGATAATTCTTTTCCCCTACCAAGTTCACCTGAAGAACTTGCTGTATTTAAACGATTACAAGAAAGAATGCCTGCCCTTTTTGATAAAGTGGCGAATAATCGCCTGGCCGAACACACTAGCGTAATAGTCCCTTCTATGACTTTGCATGAGGAAGAATTGTTAAAGCTTAAAGGGGCATCCTTTTATGAAGAGCGTTTGCTATATTTATTAATGCTACTGCGTAGGCCAAGAACACGTTTGGTTTTTATTACTTCTCAACGCCTCCACCCATCAGTAATAGATTATTATCTACATTTACTTACAGGCGTTCCTGCTGCTCATGCTCGTCGTCGACTAATTTTAATTGAAACCAATGACAGTTCTAATACCCCTCTAACACAAAAATTATTAGACAGGCCAATACTTATGGAACGTATTCGCCGCTCTATTGGCGATAGAAATAATGCCCATCTAGTCTGCTTTAACACTACTCCCTTGGAACGTACCCTGGCAGTACAATTAGGTATCCCTCTTTATGGCCTTGACCCTGATTTATTAGACCTAGGAACTAAAAGTGGCTGTCGTCAAATCTTTCGTGAAGCAGAAATCCCAATGCCTGCTGGAATAGAAAACCTACATACTCAAAATGCTATTGCTGAAGCTTTAATGGATCTTTGGGAAGAACGCCCTCAAATGCGCAAAGCAGTAGTAAAACTTAATGATGGTTTCTCTGGTGAAGGAAATGCTATTTTCCGTTTTGAACCTTTAATGAACGTTAAAGACGCTTCACGGTCTACTCGTAAAGCTGCGATCTCTGCTCGTCTAGAAACTAGCCTAGAATTTGTAGCACCAACAGAAATTTGGGAAAATTTTGCTACCAAATTTCTAAGTATGGGGGGGATTTGTGAAGAGTTTATTGAAGGTGAAGTAAAACAATCCCCTAGCGTACAATGCCGAGTTAATGCTGTTGGAGAGCCTCAAGTAATTTCTACACACGATCAGTTACTAGGGGGATTATCTGGGCAAGTTTATCTAGGCTGTACTTTTCCTGCTAACCCTAGTTATCGAGCAAAAATTCAAGAGTATGGAGAAAAAATCGCTGCAATACTTGCTAAAAAAGGGGTGATTGGTCGTTTTGCAATTGATTTTGTACTGGTTCAAAAAGGTGATGACTGGGATTATTACGCAATAGAAATAAACTTACGTAAAGGCGGGACTACACATCCTTTCTTGATGATGAAGTTTTTGACTGATGGTGGATATGATCCTGCTACAGGTATGTTTATTACTTCTAGTGGTCGCCCTAAATATTATCTAGCCTCTGATAATCTTAGTGCCCCTCACTACCGAGGAATTACGCCTGACGAACTTATTGATATTGCTGTTTATCATGATTTGCACTTCCATTCTGCGACAGAACGCGGAGTAGTATTTCATTTAATTGGGGCAATGAGTCAATTTGGTAAAGTAGGCGTTACTTGTATTGGAAATTCTCCTGAAGATGCTCAAGAACTCTATCAAAGTATTTTAAGAGTACTTGACGAAGAACTAAAAGACCATAAATGGGAAGATAGGCTAAACTACTCCTCTATTTATTTAAATAATGCTTAAATAGAACTGTTCAAACCTTTAATGTTGAAAGCTTTATATGCCAGCAAAGGATATCTACCATAATAGCTTAAAAAATGCTCTTATTAAGGATGGTTGGACTATTACACATGATCCTTATACGATAAGTTTTGGACAAAGAAACGTTTTTGTAGATATTGGGGCTGAACGTTCCTTAGCTGCTGAAAAGCAAGGCGAAAAAATTGCGGTTGAAATAAAAAGTTTTTTAGGGGCATCAGATATCAGAGATTTAGAAGTAGCTATAGGTCAATATGTTTTCTATCGCTCCTTGATTTCTCGTTTTGAACCAGATCGTAAGCTTTTTTTAGCCGTCCCAGAAAATGTGTTTACTAATACTTTAGATGAGGCAATAGCTCGCCCTGTTATAGAAGATTTGCATATTGCTCTAATTGCCTTCAATACTAAACAAGAGGTTATTGTTAAATGGATACCTTAAGTAAATATAGGAAAATTATTCGTGAACTTATTAAAGAATATGGAAAATATGTTCCTTCGCGAGGTGAAATAGAAATAGAAACCATTTTTGATGAATCTAATGATCATTATGAGTTGATGTATTCTGGTTGGAATGGGGTTTATCGTATTCATGGCAGCGTATTACATATTGATATTCGTAAAGATAAAGTATGGATACAGCAAGATGGTACTGAAGAAGGGGTAGCAGAAGAGCTTGTTAAGGCTGGAATTCCTCGTGAGCATATAGTATTAGCTTTTAAGTCACCAGAAGTACGCCAATACACAGATTTTGCTGTTAGTTAAGAGCTTCGTTTAGACTTTAGATAATTGTGAAAGTGCTTTATAAGTAGCCTGTTCTCCTATACTTATCATACGCTTAATTGCAGCATCACTTGGTAAATAGCCTATTGCAGGAATTTGTGGCTGAATTAGCATTTGAGTATTTTCTATAGCTTGTCGGTAATGTAGTGGATAAAGTTTTCCATTTAAGTTATTTTCTGGTTTACATCCAATTTGTTTTAGAACAAAGCTGAGTGTCCACACATCAGAAGCAATAACAAAATCCGCTCCTAATTCTCGACAAGCTAAAACAGGTAACACACAAGCCATTCCTCCATCTTTAAGCTTTTGTCCTTCTCTAATAACAGGACGACGCAGAAAACGTATTGCACAACTAGCATTAATGGCTGAAGCAAGCTGTCCTGTTTTAATTGCAATGGCTTGTCTCTTAGGTAATAAAGTGGCAACTGCGGCAAAAGGTAGTTTTAATTCTGTAAAGGTTTTAGGCAGATATTTTTCACAAAACCGCTCTAGCCTATCACCATTGAGTAGTTCTGGCCAAAAGACTGAGCGTGCCATTTCTGCTATTTCATGCCACTCCATCCCAGCAGCAATAGAGGCCCCAACCAAACTCCCAACACTTGTTCCTGCAATAACAGAAGGGTTTAACCCAATTTCTGTTAATGCTTTTATTACCCCAATATGAGCTAAACCGCGTACAGAACCACCACTTAAGGCTAGTCCTATTCGTAGTGAGCGAAGTTTATCTAAATCTTTTTCTAGCATAACAAAACCATAGTCTAAAATTTTTCTTTAATGGCCTATACTAAATTATTTTCATTAGGTTTCATAATTTATTCTAGTTATAACATGTTGCAAAGTAATTCCTATATGTCTTATCAATACACTTTCCATAGCCTTAAGGTGTATATTGCAAGCATTTATTCTATGCATAGACTCACTAAGTTTTTCTTGACTTCAAAACATAAAGCCTTATAATAATGAAGTTTTTTAAGTCAAACCATTTTTATCAAATTGAAATAAGGAGAATAAATATTATGCCAACCCCAAAAGGTGGAGTAGGAACACACCGACCTATACGTGGAGTTCCAGGAAGTATAAAAAAACTAGTAGAAGAATTAAAAGTAGAAGCACAATCACAAGAAATAAACAATACCAATCAGCAATCCAAACAAATGAAAACATCAGATGAACTCCAATTGACCAAGTAAAACCACGTAATCCCTCTGATTTGGTTTAGCAATTAATAAAAGAAAAACTGTGATGAGGTCTAATTATTTGTTAGTCATCGTCGCAGTTTTTCTTAAACTTATAGAGGTTTTTAATGAATGAGAAAAAAAGCCTAATTTCACAAAAATATCAAGACATAACTTTATTAGCAAAAGAAGAAGTCTCATCAATAAAAAAAGAAATTCCATGGACACATTATATTTTAGATGATTTTATAGAACAAAAAGCATTCAAAAGAATGCAACAAACAATTCTCTCAAAAAACCATAATTTTTCAGTACAAAAAGGTGATGTTAACTTTGTACAATTTGCGCTTCTAAAATACCTTCCTCTTGCAAAAGTTTTCTACTCTATAGAATTTAAGTCTCTATTAGAAACTTTATCAGCTACTTCTCTATCTATTAATACCACCTGTCTTGTTCAACTAAGGTATATGAACCAAGATTCTCCTGGATTTCCACCACATGTAGATAATGCTGAGTTTAGATCTTTTGTTGCAGTTTATTATTTATCTCCTAATTGGGTAGAAGGCCGAGGAGGCGAACTTGGTCTTCACAGTAATGAATTTGAGGATGAAAGCCAAGCAGTTGTTATTACTCCTATTGAAAATAGATTGCTTTGTTTTTTCTCTGATGAAATCAATTGGCATAGTATTAGGAAAGTCAACTGTTGGGAAAGATACACTGTCTTAAGCGAGTGGATTGTTCAAAATCAAGAATAAAATGTTAAGCATTATCATAAATAAGGCTAAAAATAAACGATAGTGCTAAAAATGTAATGCTGCAAAACAAATAAAAATTGATGTAACCTATATTATTAAGCTGTTGTGGTATATATTTTCAAATTCTCAGCGTTACATTTTATGCACTATCTAGGGTCTAAAGCATTATCGGGCTGTTGAACTCGTTGACCAATGTCTACTAATCGGCTAATTT
>JAHFUF010000043.1:0-5687 GCA_023265235.1 Blastocatellia bacterium | reverse complement strand
ATAGAATCTAAGCCCATAATAAATGTTACTACATAGTTAAAAGTAGCAAATATATCTCCGGGTGCAACACTAGGTAGGTTACAGTAACGTATCAGTGAAGCTATTAGTAGGCTAAGTACAAATAATTCCATCAAGCTAAAATTAATTGCCCCTAAATCAGATAACTTGATTCTCCAATTTGCTACAGATTTATAGTGATTTTGGACAGAACCAAATTCTCCTTGTTCAATAATACCTACTTCCTTTTCAAGTTGATCGTTAAGTTGCCCATTGAGAAAATATGCTTTTTGGCTATAAAAGTAATTCAGAATACTAGCTGGTATTATTAGCACTAAACAATATAGGATTAGTACTCGATCATAATAAAGTAGCATCAGTAATGCGCCAGCAATAGAATATAATGACTGAATTATCATTGGAACATTATGCTCAAAAAAATCAACAAACTCCCTAGATAATGCTGATCTAGCAGCTACTTTTGATACAGAAATATCAGACTTTCTTTGATCAACTACTACTTGAGTAGCCAAATTAGTATAAATTTTTGTAAATGTGCGGGTGTCATAAACTTGACGTAAAGAACTGATTAATAAGTAAGATAAATGTTGGGCGATTAAGACTCCTATACCTGAATAAGAAGCTGACAGGAGACTATTAATAGCTAAACCCAAAGCAAATGGTTGAGCAAGACGAAGTAGATTTTCTAAATTAAACAAAAAATAAGTACAAATGATTCGCCATTTATAAGCCTTAAAAAGATCCGTTAACATTTGTCTAGTGTTATTAATTACTAATTTTATATTGGACATAATAATTTATTTATGTTTGTTTAAAACGCGCTAATTATTTTTAGCTTGGTAAAATTAAGCAGGATAGCTCCTTACAACAAATTAACTGCTTTTTCGTTTGGGTAACTTTACCTTTCATCTCTTTTATTTTCCATGCCTTATTGCTACTTTTTATTTATCTTTCTGACAAAAATTGATTTAAATTATTGCCTAAAATGTAGTGTTTTAACACTATACCCCAAGCTAAACAAGTCCAAAACACTTTCATAACTAGCACTACCCATAAACCAGGAAAGTAAAAAACATTCAGTAATAATAAAACCGTAAATCAGTACAAGCTTATCCACTATATTGCATTTGGTAATAAATATCTGATATTATTGCGGCCATTATCGGTTAGGTTTCTAGGGTATCTTTTCCATTTCCCTTGTTTACCTTCCCGTTTTCATCTTGCTAAAGTAATTCTCAAGAAAATCATATTAAATATATACTTTCAACCTATTATTTTTGTAAGTTATATAATCATAAGATTTTCTTAAACTAAATTAGTATTAACAACTTAAAGTAAAGGAGATAAATGTTATGGCAGGCCCAAAAGGTGCAACAGGAGCAGAAAGACCTATAAAAGAAATCACAAAGGATATAAAAAAACTAGTAGAAGAATTAGAAAAGACAGTAAAAGCACAAGAAAAACCAACAGATAACTGTCCAGAGGACCCCCCCCCTAATAAATAGGATAAGGTTTGTATAGCTTAGGCTAAGCTCCTATTGAAAAGACATAAAAGTAAATCTTAATAAGAAACAATTGGAGTTTAGCTTATTTTATTACTAATAAGTCGCTTAGCTAGCCTTTTATGATTAATTTTGAGTATCTATCCTATTGGTTTTTCTTAGTATTAACCGTTTATAGAATATTTATTACTGTGTTTATAATAAAAGAACAATGAGTAAAAAAAATGTAATTTCACAAAAATATAGAAATATAGCTTCATTAACAGAAGAGAAAAAAACTATAAAGAAAAACCTTCCTTGGGAACATTATGTTTTGGATGATTTTATAGAAGAAAAAGCATTTAGAAGAATGCAGCAAACTCTTCTTTCTAAAAAACATAAATTCTTAATAGAGGAAGAAGATCCTTACTTTGTGCAATTTACACTTCTAAGATATCTTCCTCTTGCTAGGATCTTCTACTCTATAGAATTTAAATCTTTCTTAGAAACTCTTTCAGACACTTCTATATCCCTAAACACTTCAAACTATGTTCAACTAAGATATATGAACCAAGACTCTCCAGGGCTTCCAACACATATAGATACGCCTGAAGGAAAATCACTTATTGCAGTTTATTATTTGTCACCTAATTGGGTGGAAGGAGTAGGAGGAGAAACTTGTCTTTATAGAAATAAATTTGAAAATGAAAGCCAAAGTATTCTTATTAAGCCAATTGAAAATAGATTGTTTTTTTTCGTATCTGATAATACTAGTTGGCATAGTATTAAAACAGTTAATAATTGGGAAAGATATAGTATTTTAAGTAGTTGGAATATTAAAAATCACAACTAAAATAATGATTTAATGTAGCTTTCTGCATAAAAACATTTTATAAAAACCTATTGAATCATCGCTACCCGAAAGCCTAAGTCAAACCCCTTATCGACATTGATTAAAGCGAAGGTACGATCTGCCGACCGGCAGTTTATATAATTCCAAGTACTTCCACGAACAACTTTACTCAAACCCGTGTCTGGCCCTTTAGGGTTTGTAACAGGCTCTTTGGGATAATCCCCATACCAATCCAAACACCATTCCCACACATTTCCATGCATATCATATAACCCAAAGGCATTTGGCTTTTTTTGTCCTACTATATGAGGGCCATCTGGTGAATTTTTTTGATACCAAGCCATTTCATCTAAATTTCCAGCATATACTCCTTTAGTACCTGCACGACAAGCATATTCCCATTCTGATTCTGTTGGTAAACGATAATTTTTTCCTGTGATTTTTGACAACCTAGCACAAAATTCCATTGCCTCTTCCCAACTTATACTGTCCACAGGCAACTTATCGCCTTTATAGAGAGAAGGATCAACACTAAGAGCTTTATTTATCCTTGGTAATGCTGCCACTACTTTCCACTGTGCTTGTGTGACTTCATATTTACCTATATAAAATCCAGATAATGTTACTTTATGTAATACTTCGTCCCCGCCGCGTTCCTTTTCGTCTAGAGGCGAACCCATTTCAAATGTCCCTCCATCTAGTTTAACCATTTCTATCTTTACTTCATTACTTAGGTATTCTGCATAGCTATTTATACTCTTTGGGACTTCTCCCTGATTTTGTTTAATTTCCGTAGTTTTTGGTAGTTCTGTAGTTTTTGCTGGTACTATTAGTCTTCCTTCTCGCAAAGAGATAAGTACTTTCTCTTTAACGATTTTTGACACTTCATCAGGAGATCTTTCTTCTGCCGTTAATTGCCATATTCTTGCCTTTTTATCTTCGCTAGCTGTCAGTATTTTTTCTCCTTTACTGGAAAATACTCCACTATTTAAGCTGTCTTCATGTTCAGCTAGAGCAAAAAGAAACTTACCACTAGTTCTTTCCCATATTCTTAAGGTTTTATCAAAAGAACTAGTAATAACTAGCTTTCCATCAACGCTAAAATCTCCTTTCACTACATCAGCCTTATGGCCTTCTAAAGTCGCATTTAAGTTTCCTGTTTCTGTTTGCCAAAGCCTAGCCTTTGTGTCACCACTGGTAGTTAAAATATTTGTGCCATCAAAACTAAATTTAGTATCAGTAACACCTGCTTTATGTTCTTTTAATGTATTAAGTAGCTTTCCATCTGATATTTGCCAGAGTTTAGCAGTTCTATCAAGGCTTCCTGTCACTAATAATTTTCCATCAGGACTAAAATCAAGAGCTATTATAGCCGCTTGATGTCCTGTTAATGTGGTTTTTAGCTCACCACTGCTGCTATCCCAGACCTTAGCAACTTGGTCTGATGAAGCAGTAGCAATTCTACTACCGTCTTTACTATAGCAAACTGCATTTATTGAGTTTTTATGACCTTCTAAACTAACTATTAACTTACCTGTAGTGCTATCCCATATTTTTGCAGTGCGATCATAACTTATTGTTATTATTTGCTTTCCATCTGGGCTAAAAATAGCTTTGTGAAGTCCATCTGTATGACCTGTAAGAGTTAGGAGTAAACTACCATTAGTTACATTCCAAACTCGCGCCGTTTTATCTAAGCTAGCTGTTACTAAAAGCTGACCATTGGGGCTAAAATTACTAGACACTACTGTATCTTCATGCCCTTTTAATGTAAAAAGTTCTTTTCCATCGGAAGCTTGCCAGATACGTGTTGTTTTATCTTTGCTAGTAGTTGCTATTAATTGATCATCAGGGCTAAATATAGCCATTGTTACTGCGTCTGTATGACTGGCTAGCGTAATAGGAGGGCGGTTTTCTGTTTTTGCTAATGCGACTGAAAGCATATAGCGCAGGGCTAAGCTACTTGCCCCTTTACTATAAGCTTCACTTAAGTAAACAGCAGCACCCTCTAGGTTTCCCTTAAGCATTTCCTGACGGCCTTGCTCTTCATAAAGCTCTAAGGTTTGTAGAAGTTGTCTTTGAGTTTGGTTTCTTTGATAAAACATCACTCCTGCGCCTACTAATAATATAACCATTGCTACTACTACTAGGTTTCTTCTTATACGGTAGCTACGAGTAGCTTCTGATAGGCTTGCTAGGGCAAAGGCTTCTTCTACATCTGTTAGTTTTACTTTATAACGCTCTCTCCATAACTGATATTCTACTAATGCTTCATCACGCCAGAGTAACCCATTAGGACGATTTCTTTCTTGCCATTGACGTGCAGCTACACGTAACTGATCGCGTAGTCTTGCTCCTTCTGCTGTTTCTTGTCGCCATTTAACGAGTCTAGGCCAAGATGAGAGCAAAGCTTCATGTACAACTTCTATTCGGTCTACTCCTTTTTCCCCTTCAGTAGTGATTAAAAGCCTAGCAGAAATTAGTTTTTCTACCACCACTTCACTATCATTAGTTTTTCCAAGCAGTTGTAATAGCTCTGGACGAGAAAAAACTGCTTTTGTACCTTCGCTTGTAACCAAATGATGAAAGGCTTCGCGAACCAAAGCTTGTTCACCATTGGTCATTTGTTGCATCATTTCTTCAGCATGTTTAGCTAAAGCCCCAATGACACCACCCATAGATTCATAACTTCTGCGGCGTAGTTGCTTAAATTGTTTGTCTCGTTGCTCCCAAAGCTTTGCTGTTGTAAATGCTAGTAAGGGTAATGCACTAGGCTGTCCTATTACTTGATTTACTATTTCTATTGGTAATTCTCTATCTTCAAACTCATAACCTGCACGCCTAGCTGGTTCTGTAAGTATTTTAAGTAGTTGTGTTGAATCTGGAGTAGTAAGAATTTCTAGCCCTTGAGTGAGTCTATCTTTTAACCCACTTAATTCTTTAGCACGTATTAGAAAGTCATCCCTCATAGTCAGTACTACTCTTACAGGATCTTCTTCTGAACGTGCTGCTGAGACTAAAGCCTGTACATAAAGCTTTTGTTCCTCTTTATCTAAGCAAAGCGTGAGGGTTTCTTCAAATTGATCTATTACTAATAAAACTTTATTATTTTGTCTAATAGCAAAATGACGTAATGCTTTACCTAGAGCATATATATCTTTTTTTAAGTCAGCTTTTAAGTCCGTTAATTCAACTCCTAGTTTTAATAGCTTTGTAGAGAGGGTTGCAAGCGGAGAAAATCCTGGGCGTACTGTTACTACTTGCCAATTTTTATCTAGTCCAGCAATCACGCCAGCTTGGATAAATGAGCTTTTTCCTGCTCCTGATGGCCCAAC
>JAHFUF010000540.1 GCA_023265235.1 Blastocatellia bacterium | reverse complement strand
AATTAAAACTATCTACAAGATAGCTTATTAATATCTAATTAACACGTTTTAGTAAAGTGTCTAAAATCATATTTTCCCAAATGCCTTTTGATTCACATTGAACCCAATTACTACCAGTCATATTTTGCCTTTCACCTTCAATTTTCGCGCTAACATTGATTTTTGAGCGAGATGGATCAAGAGGTTCAATCACAATTTGCAAAGTGTAACGACCACGTGACCAATTACGAGATTCTATTCCTGGACAATGAGAAAAATGCTCTAGTTGGCTAACTGTAACAGTTCCTTTGGTAAAGATGACAGGCTTTGCCACTAAGATGCCTTCTTCTTTTTTGGTTTTCTCATTATCTAAATCTATATTCATGTCCTTCATCATAGCAATAGCAGCTTCTACTACAACATCTCTAGGTGAAGTAGATGTATAAGGATTAGGTAATAAACCTTTTTCTTTTGGTTTATCAAAGCTAATTTGCGCAATAGAAATACTTACCATAAAAAATAAGACTGTAATAAATAAAGCAAATTTTTTCATGATTTTATGCTTGACCTCTAAGATAAAACTTGCGTGTAAAATCCTTGTCCAGAGTAACAGCCTCTATAAAGCCTTTCAAGCCAAATCTGTAGGTTTTCTTATTACTAGAGGGTTAGAAGTCTATTTCTCGAAAAATAATACACTTAGCAGACTAGTAAGGTTTCCTAGCTAAAAAGTTTACTACCTAAAGTACCATGTTTTACCTTAGGTAGTAAACTTTTATCTATTAACTATTTAGTTTTTCTTTGTGCTATCTGTAAGTTGCATTAATCGGCAAATACTAGGTTTAAGGAAAATTAAAATAATAGATGCTAGTAATGTTCCTATAGCTAACAAGCTAAACATTTTAACTAGGACAATAGGAGAACTGGCAATAAAAAAACCTGCTATCCAACCACTAAAAAAATTGCCTATAGCAATAGCTAAAAACCAACATCCCATCATTAACCCAACCAATCGAGCAGGTGCTATTCTAGTTACTGTGCTTAATCCTACAGGACTTAAGCATAGCTCGCCAACTGTATGAAAAAAGTAGAGTAAAACTAGCCAAATTGGGCTAACTCTTCCACTTGCAGTAAAATAAGCGGCGGGAACTAACACAAAAAAACCAATGCTTAAGAAAAATAATCCAAATGTAAACTTAGCAGGACTAGTAGGTGCACGTTTGTCTAAACGTAACCAGAGTAAAGAAAAAAGTGGAGCTAAAATCATAATAAATATTGCGTTTACTGATTGAAACCAGCTAGAAGGGAATTCCCAGCCAAAAACCTCTGCTCTGGTTAGCTGATCAGCAAATAAAGTTAAACTAGACCCGCTTTGCTCAAAAGCAACAAAAAAGATAGCAGTAAAAATAAATAAAACACTAATTGCTGCTAGTCTTTTCCATTCATCAAGGGTTAGTTTCTCCTGGTTACTAGTAATACTATTAGTAGTAGGTTTAGTAGGTTTTAAGCCTACATGAGCTAAGCGATGTTGTTGAGTTAAATATTGTATTAGCCCTAAAGTCATGCCTACTCCAGCCGCACCAAAGCCCCAATGCCAACTATTACTAGGGTTCAGACCTAGAGCTATTAGTTTATGTTGGAAATTTAAGCTTTGAGCTAAATAACCACAAGCTATAGGTGCCATCATAGCCCCTAAGTTAATTCCCATATAAAAAATAGAAAATCCCCCATCTCGCCTAGGATCATTTTTACTATAAAGCCCTCCAACCATTACACTAATATTTGGCTTAAGTAGCCCTGTCCCTAGAGCAATCATTACCATTCCTAAATAGAAAAAAGTTATTGAAGGTATAACCATTGCGTAATGCCCAAGCGCAATAGTTATACCACCTATTAGCACAGCAGTTCTTGCACCTAATAACCTGTCTGCAATTAATCCTCCTGGTAGGGCAGTAAAATAAACTGCCGCAGTATAAAGACCAAAAATAAAAGTGGCTTTTTCTACCCCAAACCCAAGCCCACCTCTTTCTATTGGACTGACCATATAAAGTACTAAAATTGCTCTCATGCCATAGTAACTAAATCTTTCCCACATCTCAGTGAAAAACAAAGGAGTTAAGCCGCGAGGATGCCCTCCTATACCACCTCTATCTGCTTTACTATAATTAAACTTCTCATTCTCATTTTCATTCTCATCATCAGGACTCATTATTGTGCTAGTAGAATAGCCCATAGTTTCCTCCTAGTAAAAAATGGTAAATTTCTTTGGTTTAAGTATAAAAGATAGTAGTATTCCAAATTTTTATCTAAAAGTGGAAGATCTAGACTAAGCGAGTTAAACTAAAATGTCCTAAACCCTTAGAAAACCATATTAGGAGTATTAGAAATGTTAAAGTTGTCTTTTCCTATTGATGTTGAAGTGGATAATTATTTGGACAAAGGAAAAGATATACCATCTCAAAATTATGAAGATTGGATAGCTCCAACTACTGGCTTAACTAAACTAGATTATTGGTCTGCTGCTGAGGTTTTTACCCAAGCCAAGAGATTAGCGTTAACTATTTTACCTATCCAAGAAATTGCTACCCAAGTAGCTTATGACGCAATGCTAGCAGCGCAAGTATGTAGAAATAAACAATATAGCTACCGAAAAAGCTGGTTAAAAAATAACCGCTACAAAAAATACGGCCCAACCAAAGCTCTATTACACAAAAATCAACTAGTACAAAATTTTGTTTATCGTGAAATTGAAAAATATGAAAAATATACAGAAGGAGATTTGACTCAACCAATCAACAGCTTGGCTTTTGAAGAATTACTGAAAAATACCTCTTTAAGTGAAGAAAACCTAATTGTACGCTACCTAAAATTCTTAGTGCAAATTGCTGAAGATAATTCAGCTAATACAGTACTAGCAATAGCAAAACTAATCTATAAATATCGAACTATTGATGTAGCAGAGATTTACACACGTTTACATGGAGATGGGCCTGTAGATAATTATTTTAGTAAGCGTAAAGGAGAATTTATTCGACGTTTAGAAGACCGTTTTCAAACGTTAATTAATCGTGGTATTTTAAAAATAGTAGTAGGAAATAAACGTGAGAGATATTTCCAA
The DNA here is from genome assembly GCA_023265235.1 of Blastocatellia bacterium. Taxonomy (GTDB): domain Bacteria; phylum Acidobacteriota; class Blastocatellia; order Chloracidobacteriales; family JADJPF01; genus JADJPF01. Next base: position 1,151 of record JAHFUF010000540.1, on the reverse strand, counting down.
GGACAAGAGACTTTTGATAGTAAATGGTCAGATCTAGTTAAACAAACTTTTGGTAACTTTATTCCTTGGGGAACTACTTGTTTAGTTAAACAATCCCAACAATCATTTATTGATAGCTTATTTAGTTGGGTTAAAGATATTTTTAGTGAAGATCAAAGGAAAATTGTTAGTATTCACACTTTATTTTGCCCTAACTGTTTTAACAAATTAGTCAATGAGCTAAATTTAGCAAACCCAGAAAAACAATTAGCTCTACCATACTTCAATATTTCTAAGGAAAAGGAGTCACTTATGAATAGCTTTAATTATCAAGACTCTATTACGCAAAAAACCGAGGTAAGAAATATATTAAATAAGCTAACTAATGATAGTTTAAGACGAGAACAAATAATTTCTTCTGGTATTAAAAACATTTTCATTACAAATAATGACACTAAAATTTTAGACTTAACCCTATCTAAGCAAAGAAAAGCAACCTTTATAGTTAAAGATAATTTTTTTACTAGTAAAAATACCTTGAAAATATATTCTGTAGACAGAGAAGGAGATTTATTACTAGCAACTTTTATTTTAAGTAAATCTAATAGCTATTGGACAAGTTTGTTTAATAAAGAAAAAATTTCTTTGTTAGATGGAAAACAAAAATTATTTTTAGTAGCAAAGTATTTCCAAGAAGATAGCGAGAATGGACAATACCTTATTGATCTCGATTACAGAGAAGGTTTGCTATCAGAAACAACACTTTTTTGGCATGAATACTCAAGCATAATGCAAAGTGTTTGGCTTAAATAATAAAAATCTATGAGTAAATAAAAAGTTTCAAAAATTTTTAATTTTTTTCAAACTTTTCCAGACTTTTTCAAATTAACCATTGTCTAAGTAGGCATCAACCAGCTAATAATTTTAAGACACAAAATTTAGCACCAAAATAGTTAAATAAAATAAAATAATGATGGGAGGGCAGTATGAATAAAACCCTAATGAAACGGCTAGTAATATTAGCTTTTGCTTCTATAGCCGTATTAGCCAACACTCAATATAATTCATCCGCCAAAGGGCCTAATAATGACCTAGATGGGATTGCAGGTAATTATTATCGCGACTCTGTAAATAATAGTGATTGTACTTTATTAAATAAAAAGAAAAAATTT
>JAHFUF010000539.1 GCA_023265235.1 Blastocatellia bacterium | reverse complement strand
CTAAACAGGTAGGATTACGTGAGCCTATTCCCAAAAATGAATGTGAGCATTTGTTAAAAATGCTAGGTGATAATTTTTCTGAGCCTCCTTCAGATTGGAAAGATCGCTTCAAAGATTTTTCTGATAAAATGCGCACAGGTGATATTTTTTCTGTTGCAGAAATTCTTAAAAACTTAACTTACCTGAGTAAAGCTAAACCGCTTTCATTTCGTGAAAAACGTATGCTAGAAAGAGCACGGTTTTTAGTGGTTAGCGAATTAGCAATTGTTTCAATGTCATCAGAAAAAGAAGTAAATGAAAAAGTAGATCAATCCTTAAATAAAGCTTGTGTTAAGCATGACCGTAAACATATGCTTGCTCATGCCTAAATTAAATCCTTACTAATTAAATACATGGAATTTGCTTTGTAATCCATTGATTCTAAAAGAACCTTAAGTATTTAATGCCCCGTTAGTGGCATTTGACAATAGCCCAGTGATTTAGCTCTGGGTGTTAACATTTAAAAAATAACAACAAAAATTTCTGCTTGCACAATTGCTTTACCCTTTGGTAAAGCAATTGCAGTCTTAGTACTTAAACTCTTCAATGTATGAGGATTATACCACTACTGCTGGTTTTTTAATGGGAAAGGCTGGTAAACTGCTTTCTCAAAAACAAAGTAGTTGGGTATAGTCGCGTTTCCAAAATAAAAATTTTCTAATTATAAAACAAGTTATTAGAGAGGGGCACTCATGAAAATTTATGATGTTTCAGTGCCAATTAGCCCTGAAATGCCAGTTTATCCAGGCGATCCTAATGTTAAAATCGAGTTAAGAGAAAGTATTCTAAAAGGCTCTGCTTGCAATGTTAGTTCTATTTCTCTTGGCTCTCATACTGGCACACATATAGACCCGCCATATCATTTTATTGAATCAGGTATTAAAGTAGATCAAATCCCGCTTAGTTTATTGGTTGGAAAAACACATGTAGTAGAGGTTACATCTGCATGTATTGATAAATCGGTACTTAAAGAAATAAACTTAAACAATTCTATGAGGCTAATTTTTAAGACACGTAACTCTTATTTATGGAGTACTAATCGGTTTGTAGAAGATTATGTCTATCTTACTCCTGATGCCGCAGAAGTTTTGGTAGAAGCAGGCATTAAACTAGTGGGAATAGATTATCTCTCTATCGAGCAATATGGTTCAACTACTTACCAAACACATAAAACCCTACTTGGTAATGGGGTTATTATTATTGAGGGGTTAAATTTAGCTGAAATTGAAGCAGGTGATTATGAAATGATCTGTTTACCTTTGAAAATAAAAGATGCAGACGGCGCACCTGCTAGGGTGATTTTACGCAACTAATGATAGATAGCAAGAAAACATTAATTCTGAAGAAATGGCATTATACATAACATTTCTTGTTAAAATATATGATAGATTTTTCAATATTAAGTATTATTGAGCATCATAAGGTTTTTGCTTTGGTTAGAACAGATTCAGCAGAAACTGCTCTTAAGGCGGCTGAAGCTGCTATTATTGGAGGCATTAAGCTTATTGAAGTCTCACTAGGAACACCAGGAGCAGTAAGGGTTATTTCTGACTTGCGTCGCAAGTATGGTGATGCTGTACGTGTTGGAGCAGGAGGGGTGGTTTCAATAGATGGTGCTGATAGAGCTATAAAAGGTGGTGCGCAGTTTGTTTCTTCTCCTCATACTAGTGCCAGCATTATAGAGTTTTCTATTAGCAAAAAAATTTTTCCTATTGCTGGTGCAGCTACCCCAACAGAAATTATGTCTGCTTGGGATTTTGGTGTCCCATTAATTAAAGTCTTTCCTGCTTATGCTTTTGGAGGCGCACCATATATTCGCTCATTAAAAGATTCTATGCCAGAAGTTCGATTGCTTCCTGCTAGTGGGATTACGGTTAGTAATGTAGCAGATTTTTTGCAAGCAGGGTCTTTTGCTGTTGGTATTGGAGGCAGTATTTTTAGATTAGGTGATATTAATAACGATAATTATGCAGGCATTGCTGAAAGAGCAAGGTTATTAGTAAAATCTATTTCAGCCCCTCAATAAATTTTAATTATGGTTGATTAAGCTCTTTAGCCAAACTAGTATAAGCTTCTATCAATTTTTGTTCAATATTCTGCCAGTCTTCTTCTGTAACTTTACCTGTTTCTTGTTTATCATCTCTTTGTATCATTGCTACTGTACGCGCACCAGCATAATTTTTTAGTAAACTAGGATCCAGACCATAAAATTGACCTGTCGTTGTTGCAATAGCATTTGCTAAAGCTTCTTCTCCATAGGTCTTACGCTCGCGATGAACTATCCACCATTCCAACTCTGATTTAGCTATTGTGTTTGCATCACCTTGTAGGTTACCTATTGTGTTTAAGGCGTTAAAATAGTCTACTAGGTAAGGTGTTGCTTGTTCATAATCAGAACGTTTTTGTCCTTTTTTGAAAACAAATGCTGCTTTAGCCGCACGATAAGCGTTTAGATTAGCTTGCCAAAAGGGTAGCTTGTTTTGTGTTCTTAACATCTCTACTAGTAGCCAATAAAGATGCACAGGCTTTTTATCATAATAAGCACGCCACATTTTTGTTTCAAGCCGAGCAACTACTACAGGGTCAAATTTACGTAAGTTAACAGACCAGGGGCCAAAAATATCTACTAAAATCCAAGTAGTTAATAAAAGAAATATTGTTAAAAAGATTTTTAATATTTGGGTTTTTAGTGACTTGGCTTTTGGAGTAGGTGTTTTTTCTTGCATGTTATTTATCCTAAGATCTAAATTATGTGCCCATAGATAAATCAATGGGCTACTCTCAGATGCCCTTACAGGGCATTAAGGTTCTATAGAATCAATAGATTATAAAGGAAATTCTATGATGAGCAAATTATGTTATAAACTACTTAATCCACGCATAAATTCTTCGACTTCTGAAGGAGTGCAATAATTTGTTAATTCTTGGATAAACCCAGGATAAAAGGCTGCACCATCAAAGTCTTCTATCAACTGAGAAGTTTCAGCTTGTCTAATCAAAGTAATTACTCGTAATAGAATTATCGCGATTGGCCAACCCATTACAGCCGTCTTATTACGTGCCCAATTAATAATAGTCTCTACTAGTTCTTTTTGGGTAATATGAACAGGGGGTTTAGTACGTAACAATTTAGATAGAGCGTCTGAAGTAAAGAGCGGGGCGCGACGATCGTCAAAATAGTCTAAAAGTTCACTAATGGCTTGGTTTACATCAAGGTTTTTTTTCTGTAGCGCGGAAAAAGGGTTTTTTTCTTTTTCTCCTCTATATTCTATTTCATCTGATACAGCGCGAGTTATAGAACTGCGTTTAGAGGCTTGTAATTGTGCTAAAGGGTTTATTGAAGTGTTAGTTTGCTGTGGGTAATACCCTCCCTGTTGAGGAGTAGCATAGCCACCTGTTGGAGGAACTTGGACTTGTGGTACTGCTCCTGTTTGCCAAGGATTTCTAATAGCTCCTGTTTGTAGTCTAGTATTAGGCAGTGGCATAGCAGGGTTTTGCAATGGTTGTTGCATCTGCTGTAGTTGCATAGGTTGCAATGGCTGTAATGGCTGTAATTGCTGTTGCGTAGGCATATATCCTGAGCTTAGACCACCATAATTAGGCATTTGCGTAGGGGTTGGTGGTGACATAATAGTTGGAGTAGGAGGTGCGATAGGTGCTGTACGAATAAAGTTATAACTCTCGTTAATAGCGTTGAAAATCAGTTCTAATTCAGCTTTTAGTTGTTTAGGGGCATTAGTAAATTTATCTGGATGAAACTTTGTTGCTAGCTTCAAATACACGTCATAAACTTCATTAATATTATTTTGTGGTTGTACCCCTAGGATGACTCTTGGGTCGCGTGAAATTATTCTACTTCTTATCGCTTCCACATCTGCTGTGGTGACATCTGTGCCAGGAAACAATGGAGGAGGTTGTTGAGAGGCTTCTACCTGAGTAATTGTTTGAGCTTGAGTTTCCTCTATTTGTTCTATCATTCCTATTACTAACAAACCATAAATAGACTGTAAAACCTTTTCAGGGCGCTCTTTGCATTGAACTAACATTCTTAGAAGGTCTACAGGTTCTTTGGCCATATTTATTAAATTTAATTCTAGTGGATTAAAAGCAATAGCCTGAATTTTAGAGCGTCCTGCTGTTGTAGTATGGATTAATTTGCTTGCTAAACCAATACCTCGTCTAACTAACTCAAAATCGTTAACCCTACGCAT
>JAHFUF010000538.1 GCA_023265235.1 Blastocatellia bacterium | reverse complement strand
TTATGCTTCTGCCACAATTACAATAGAAGCTTACCAACCAATTCAAATTAGTTTAGTAGCAAGCGTATCTGTTTCTGCTAGCATTAAAATTTTGTTTGTTCGTATCCATTTTAGTTTTAGTGTTTCAATAAACCTTTCTTTTACTATTGGATCAAAAGGTATTCCACCTTGGCGAGTTGTTCCGTCTTTACCACCAGGATCAAAACAACTTGCACCAAGCAGCAATAGAGCTATGTCAAAAGCACCAATGAAGGTGATGATGGTTGTTGAGCAACCACCAAGATTTCAATGGCAGCCAATAAACATTTTTGACTCCCCTGTAACTATAAACCTGTCACTATTACCTGATTTTACAGTAGCTCAAAAAGATACTAATAGCTCAACTAATGGTTCAGCAAAACCACAAATAGTATTTCAGCTTTTTGCAGAAAATAGTATTTCGCTTAATGCTACTTCTCCCAAAGATGTAAACACAATTGTTAGCAATAATGCTAAAACGACTCCTTTTAACCTATTGATAGAAGCAATGCTACGATGGGCAATTGAGTCCTATGATGGGCGAAATTTTGGCTATGTAACTATTGATGAGTTAACCAATATTTATAATTCATTAAGCGAAGACGAAATAGGAAACGCTTTTAGTTATTCAAACTTATCTGAGTTTCTAGAAAAGAACTTTGTTTTCTCTATTAGTAGCTTAAAAGATGGTGTAGACACAGACACAGTTCAAACAAGTGCTACAGCATTTCCTATCATTCCTGCTTTATCACTAAAAGCAAATAGGAACACTTTGGTTGATTTTAGTGACTACTTAGAAGTAAATGAGGATTATGAAAAGAAACTAAATGCCTATTTTAGACAAATGGCTGTAGATACTTCTTATCACACAGCGAGTGATCCTCTTGCTGATAGCCCAACAACAAATACTCAACCAGTGCAAAGTTTATCAGAGTCTATAGCAACATTAATTTTCAAAGATTATTTCCTAATGCTAACAAAAGCAGCAATACAAAGTGCTTTAGACCTTCTGCAATACTTCCCCTACACTGTAAAATCGGGTGATAGTTTAACTAGTATCACAAACTTGTTTCCTAAATTAAATGTCTCCTATAAAACAAAGGCTGGCGACACTGTTAACAGTATTGCGTCTGTATTCCATATTACTATCAACTCACTTATTCAAGCCAATTCTAATATTGATTTTGCACAGTCATTTTCTGTCAATACACAGCTAACAATTCCATTAAGTGTAGATATTGAAGAATTAGCCGTAGCCAACCAATCAGTAAAACTAAGTGAAGGCAAGCAAATAAACATTTCTGATGTTGTTTATCAAGTCAGGTTTGGCGATAAGTTAAGTGATATTGCTAGTAGATTCACTAGATCCTTACTCACTAATGATAAAGTAGCTAATGAAAGCCTAGTGCGACAATATTTGTTGGATATTGTTACCAAGCTTGCTGATGATGAGTCGTTACTAATGCCCAATGCTGTTATTCAAACTAGCAATGGTAGTTATTTAGTAGTAGCACAAGATAGTTTTCAAAAAATAGCTAGTCAGCTAAATATTAGTTTAGCTGAACTTGCACAAAGCTCAGCTAATACGCCTAATCTATTGTTGCCATTATCTATAATAGAGTTACCGCCCTTTAATTACAGGATTTCAACAGATGAAACTTTGGCTTCTCTTGCTAATACTTGTAATTTTACTTTGCCTGAATTAGTAGCAAAAATAGATGAACAGCCAGATATATTTCCTCTAGGTCAAATATTAAAAGTTCCTCAACCTCCTCAAGTAAATATAAATGAGCTTTGGGATAAACTAGTTTTACGGGGTAGTTGTAACAATATTGCTGCAATGGTTTCACGTTTTCTCCTACATGGCTTACGTTTACCAGACCCAACAGACTTTCAAAACCTGTCTATGCAACAAATCCAGGATGGTTTAGACAATATCAATTGGTTGGCTCTCTATGAAGCTACTGGACAGCAAATTGATGCTCCTGATGCAAGTAAAGATTATGTTATAAGCGTTGCTAACTCGGCTAATGTTAGCTGGTTAAAGTTTTTTGCTTATTACACTTTAGATAAACAAGAAACCTTAAGCTCTTTAATTAGCAAGCTAAATATAACTGATACAGAATTAAAAGCTTTAAATCCTACTATAGACTTTAGTAAGCCTATTGCAATTAATACAGAATTAAAAATTAAGACTACAGAATTAACTATAACTTTAAGTAAAGAGCTTTTAAGTAAACATTCCCTTGATAGCACAACATTGCAAAACTTGTTTGCTAATCAAGGTCAACCAATAGTGGTAGAAAGCTTGCCACTACTGCAAAAGCTACCCACACAATATAATTTAGGAAAGAAGGTTTCTTGGCACAGCGCAGAAGTAATTCCTTACGCAGGAACATCAGCTATTGAACAATTGGCCGATCAACCTGATATTTGGCTTTTCCCTGATAATTTAACAAACAAATTAACCGCAGGCGAGATTAGCAGTTACAAACTCTTAACAGCCAAACAAATAACACCTAATAAAGCAGAGATAACCCCTGTAAATTGTTATAATTGGGCAATGACAGCAAAAATTTATTTCCAACAAATTACTTCCCAAGATACTAATCAAGTATTGCCTAGCTGTTATTTAATTTTGGGTGTAGAAGATCAGTTTCGTGAAGTCCTAAATCAACTAAACAAATATCTTAATACTAATAACGATACAGCAGATCTATTTCTGCTCTACTCGGTTAATACAAATGAAACTGGCCAAGGTTTAATATCTGACTCAATAAATCGTAATGAGACTTTTTTGCTCAAGACTAATCTTTCTGATAGCCAAACTACTGACACAATAGACTTTAACAAACAAGCAGCTAATATTTCTGATAGCAAGAATTTTATACAGTTACTTTGGGAAGCTGGCAATGCTCCAACAGGAGGATTTTATCTTAACTACTCACAAAATAGTTCAGAAGATAAATCCCAAAGTTCTGCTTTACTATCAAGTAAGGATGGTGTGTTTTGGTTGGTAGCAATTTTGAAATCACAATCGGGTGATTTTGCTCCTAATCGCCTGCTCTATCCTTTTAACAACTGTGTAGTAGTAAAAGATAATATTAACTCTGAAACCTCTGTTTTCATCCAATCAGCAGATGAAAAAGATATTACTTTTGCTCCTACAGTCCCACCAGGAAATATAGGGTTTGTACTAAATCGTAGCAATCCTGACTATGAGACAGTTTCTCTAGGGCAAAAGCTTAGAAGCTTGTACAATCTGTTAGGCTATAAAATTTTATCTAATGATCACTTTTTTGGTAGCAATGAGGCTCTGCCCTTATCACCAATGGAATATGAGCCATCAGAAAACACAGGGTTACCGCTACCAGATTATGCCAATACAGATCCGAAAGTTTGGCAATATCATCAAGTTATCCCTGTTTATAAATTCGCTAGTAAGCCAGTAGCGTCAAATCAACAACAAAATAGCGACCTACCAGCTAGAGAAAATAATCCTTATCTTGGTATAGCTCAAGATGCTCAAGTTGGATTAGGTTTTTCTTTTCATGATGTTTATGGAAATCAGTTACCTATTCCGCTTTTGGATAATCCTCCTATTGATGTTGCTTATTTTGATAATGTGATTGGTTTGGCACAATGGCCAGGAGTAGCAAGCTTTTATCAATTTAGTAAGCCTGCAATTAAACCTCTGTTAACCTTACAAATTAGCCTGCAAATAGACAAGTATATTCCAACAGCTAGCCAAAATTATGAAAATGCTATCTACAGTTCTAGCAGCCATTTAGAAAGATACAAACAGGTTTATTATCAGGCTCAAATGGATGACTTAAAGTTTTATTTAAGAACGTCTCTGTCTCAAAATTCATTGGAAGAAACAGCTAAACGTTATTCTGTAGACAAGACTATTTTACAAAATTTTATTTCGGCTAATTATACCTTTCTTTCAATTACCAAAAACCTTCAAGCTTATAAATATAAAGTAGAAAGCCCAAATACAGAAAGTTTTAGAAAGATTGCTGCTAAGTATTTTGTTTCTACCAATGCACTTTTTGAGGCAAATAAACAACTTGAAGGCTTGTTTGTAACTCCTTTAACTATACCTATATTTTACTTGGTCAAATCAGGAGATACTCTAAAAAATATCTCTCAAGTAACTAGTGCTAATGCGGAGACATTGCTCAATAACAACACTTCTGCGACATTAAATGTCGGAAAACTAATTAATACT
>JAHFUF010000537.1 GCA_023265235.1 Blastocatellia bacterium | reverse complement strand
TTCGCCATCTAATTTCACTTCTGAGCCAGAGTACTTACCAAATAATACACGGTCACCTGCTTTTAAAGCCATTTCTACTCTAGTCCCATTATCTAAGACTTTTCCTTGGCCAGCAGCAATTACTTCACCTTCTTGTGGTTTTTCTTTTGCAGTGTCTGGAATAATAATTCCACCTCGGATTTGTTCTTTTTCTTCAATTCTCTTAACTAAAATACGATCATGCAAGGGTCTTAAAGTCATTCCCATAACTAAGTTACTTGCTCCTTTCAAAATAAATTATTGCTAAAAAGTTGTTATACAATTAGCACTCACTTCAATCGAGTGCTAATTATATAAATGTAACCCCTTTTGTCAAGAGGCATTAGTAAAGTTTTTTCCAATTTATTTTTGTAAGCTTGCAAATTATGTAAGATGCAGTCGCATAAGGGTTGCCTCTAGTGTTGCTTTTTGCTAAAGCTTCTCCTAAAATGCTCAAAAATTTAATGCTAATTTATTTTTAGGAGATTTTTAGGAGATAAAGCTATGGTTATGGTACGTCCCTTTCACGCGCTCCAACCAACCAAAGAAGGTGTTTCTCAAGTAGCAGCCGTCCCTTATGATGTAGTAAACACAGAAGAAGCACGCATACTGGCAGAAGGAAAACCTTGGAGTTACTTACATATTTCTCGCCCAGAAATTGATCTAGCACCAGGTACAGATCTTTATAGTGATGAAGTCTACCAAAAAGGCTTAGATAATTTTCGTTTAATACAAGCCCAAGCCCCTTTGATTCAAGAACAAAACCCCGCTCTATATATTTATCGTTTGCGTATGGGAGAACATACCCAAATAGGCGTAGTTGGCTGTTGTGCAGTTGATGAATATGACAACGATATAATTCGTAAGCATGAACGTACCCGTAAAGACAAAGAAGATGATCGTACCCGTCATACAATTACTCTAAGAGCACAGACTGGGCCAGTTTTTCTTACTTATCGTGGTCAAAAAGAAATAAATAGCATGGTAGATACTATAGTAGAGGGTGAACCTCATTTTGATTTTGTAGCCCCAGATGGAGTGGCTCATACGGTTTGGAAGATTGCTAATCCTAATGAATTTGTAAAGGCTTTTGAGTCTGTTCCTCTACTTTATGTTGCAGATGGACATCATCGTTCTGCTAGTGCTAGCCGTGCTCGTCAAGCATTAAAAGCAGAAAACCCTAACCATAATGGAACAGAAGAATATAACTATTTTCTATCAGTAATGTTTCCTGCAGATCAACTAAGAATATTATCTTACAATCGTGTAGTTAAAGATCTTAATAATCTTAGAGAAACAGATTTTATTGCTGCCATAGAAAAAAACTTCACTATCTCTGCTAATGCACCTACAACCCCAATAAATAAAGGAGAATTTAGCATGTACATAAATAAACAATGGTATGGGTTAACTCCTAAAGAGGCTATTGACCCTACTAATGTCATTGCTTCACTAGACGTAAGTATTCTCCAAGATAGGTTATTATCACCTATTCTTGGTATTCAAGACCCGCGTACAGATAAGCGCGTTGATTTTGTTGGTGGTATTAGAGGGACAGGAGAACTAGAACAGTTAGTTGATAGGGGTAGAGCCGCAGTAGCATTCTCGCTTTACCCAACAACGTTAGATGACTTAATGAATATTGCTGATGCAGGCGAAATTATGCCACCTAAATCAACTTGGTTTGAGCCAAAACTTCGTTCAGGAATGCTTGTCCACTTAATTTGATCTTTAACAGTAATTTTTGATCGGGGTTGATCTTGGGATCACCTTCGATCAATTCAGATCAATTCAAGCTTATTTACACATTTTGATCTAACTCAAACCCCAATATCATGTGTGGTAAATTAAGAAATTACAATTAGTAGTGTATTAATTGATCTGATTGATCGCCTTGACACTGTTTTGCGTGATCACACAACTCAAAAAGCTAATTCATTTATAATCTATAAAATAGCAAACAATACCTCAGAAGCTACTTGACATAATTATATTCTTACTATAATCTCTAGCCATACTTCAAAACAGAGAGTAAATACACAGCCATTCACCTATGTCTACAGGGGTTGGTCTGTTTTCTATAGTGACAAATCCGTATCGATCAATCTAGTATAATGTTTTATAAATACACAGGAGGTAGCGACAGTTCTCTAAGAATTATCGTTCTGGGAGTACTCTGTCCTAAATATAATTATGATGAGTTATAGAGAAGCAGCATTAGACATTTTAAGAAAAGAACGCCATCCAATGACTGCCAAAGAAATCATTACAGCAGCAGTTGCTGCCGGGGTATTAACCGTTGGTGGTCGCACTCCTGATGCTTCTTTAGCTGGTCGACTTTATACAGATATTCAGCGTAATGGAAAAAAATCGCTTTTTATCCAAGTAGGGCCAAGAAAGTATGCCTTACGTGAATGGTCTGATGAAAGTGCAAAAGTTGAACAGCAAAATTCGCGACTAAAAAATATTTTAATGAAAGTAAGTATTAATAGTTTATGTGAAAAATTTTATAACTCTATTATGGCTTTAGCAGAAGATCTTAGGGCTACTTTCATTCATGAATTATTAGCCGGAATGCGTGCAGCAGGAGCTAATGTTACCAACCACCTTTTACTCTTAGGAGTTCACTCTGGCCGTGCTGAAGCGGCCTCAGCTAGTGATATAGCGTTACTACTACGTTACTATCGAATTAATCAACCAGCAATTTTTGACGCTGCCATAAACATTATGGAAAGATTCCCAGAAGTAGCAATGTCATTAGATGAATCTGGTGGACGCTCACTCTCAGGTAGTTCTCTACGAAGCAACCGTAGTCGTAGTAATGCTACAAAAAAATAGGTTTTATAGTCTTTTGGTCTTTCAGTCTTTCAATCTTTTAATCTTTTAGTTTTTCAATCCGTTGTTTTATACGCTTGCTTTTCAATCAACAGGCACAGCAGAGGTTAAGCTCCTGTGCCTATTATTTTTATAGCTTTAAGCTTTTTAGATATCCTCTTAAATCTTCACTAAATTCTTTACGTTTTAGAGCAAATTCAATAGTAGCAATTAAAAAACCTAACTTATCTCCAGCATCATGACGTTTACCCTTAAACTTACAAGCATAGAAGGGTCGCACAGCCAATAATTTTTTCATTGCATCAGTTAGTTGAATCTCTCCTCCTGTACCTTTCCCTGTTTGCTCTAATATAGGAAAGAGATCTGGAGTCAAAATATAACGTCCAATAATAGCCATATTTGAAGGTGCTTGTTGATATGGAGGTTTTTCTACCATATCAGTAATTTTATAGGTTTGCTCGTCAATTTTTTCATGAGCAATTACTCCAAAACGAGAAATTTCTGGCCCATCTATTTGTGTAACAGCAATAACTGGAGCTTGATATTTTTCATAAACTGCCATCATTTGTTTTAAGCAAGGTTCTTCTGCATCAACAATATCGTCAGGTAACATTACAGCAAAAGGTTCATCCCCTACTAAATCACGAGCTACTAGGACAGCATGCCCTAAACCAAGTGCTTGTTTTTGTCGTACATAGGAAAATTGTGCTAGGTTATGAACCTTGTTTAATTCTTTTAATACTGATTCTTTACCACGCTCAGCTAAAGTTTGTGCTAGTTCAAAACTAATATCAAAATGATCTTCTAATGCCTGCTTACCTCTGCCTGTAACTATAACAACATTCTCAATACCACTATCTACAGCCTCTTCCACTACATATTGAATTAATGGCTTATCAACTAAGGCTAACATTTCCTTTGGCATAACCTTGGTAGCAGGCAAAAACCTAGTACCAAGACCAGCAGCAGGAAAAACTGCTTTACGTAGCTTTGGCATAACAGATTACTCCTTAGAAAGTAGAATTTTATTTTGCTTGTAACCCTATTTTAGCTGATAAAACAGACACTTTCCTATTTAAGTTGGAGCTAATTCATTACTCACTTAATACTTTATAGTTAAAAATAGCTATATGGCAACACATCAAGTGGGTTATGATTATAATTAAGCCCCTCTTTATTCTTAGCTATAAATCAAAGAAATACTAATAGCTTAAATTCCATTTATTGGGTTAAAATGCTTGCTGCATTATTTTGCTAGGATCACCACACATTCAAATTTAGCAAGTTTATCTCCAAGCTTAGTTTATAAGCTAAATTATAAAAATAAAATTCTTACTTATTGAGAGGTATAAATAATGTTAGGACAATTTGATCGTAAATTTTATATTGATTTTTTACGA
>JAHFUF010000536.1 GCA_023265235.1 Blastocatellia bacterium | reverse complement strand
TTGACGTAAATGCAAGGTATGAATTAGTGTTTCTCTAGGAAGTCGAACCCGTTTAACACCAAACGTTTCTGCGGCTTCAGCTAAAATTGCAAAAACTGTTGGGTGCATATGTAAATGCAGATGTCCATCAACATGAGAAAAGGGGAGTCCAGTGCTAGCAAACCTTTCCATTTGCGCATAGATTTCCTTACGCAGTTCTATTTGTGCAGCAGAAGAAAAGTAATACTTTACTCCTGTTAGGAAAGGATCTAGAGGGAAATTTCCTTTATCATCAACTAAATTAGGGATTTCATTAGAGGGTAATACAGATCGACCACAAATTACGACTAAATGTAGTCCAACAGCTAGTTTAGGGCGCAAGCGTGCTAGCTCGACTGCTTCATCAAAAGCTGTCTCGCCTACCATTAAACTACAACTAGTAAGCACGCCTTCGTCAAAAGCCTTAATGATTGCTTGATTAACAGATGTGGAGTAACCAAAATCGTCAGCATTGACGATCAACTTTTTGCGCATCACTTTCTTAGGTATTGAAAAACTTCTCAATTCCCAGCCCTAAAGGACTGGGCTATTGTCAGATGCCCTTAACAGGGCATTTTGTAGTGTTTGGCAAAGTACTAATTAACTTAGAGAAACATCAATATAAGCTAATTAGCCTAACTATACGCCTTTGTGTGAAGTACTAACTTGCGCCTGTTGAGCCTTAACAAATTCCTTACGTTTAGAGCGAAGTTGTAAAAACTGTTTTGCTTCTTTGTAAAGACGACTACGTTCATCGCTATTAAAAATTGCTTTGCTAACAATACGAGCAACTACTCTAGGACGAAAGTAATATTCATCATAAAACCGCTCAACTTGATGCATAATTTCGCCACGAGAAATTCCTGGTAGTTCTGCGTGTGGGAGTTGATGGCCTTCTTCGTCAGTCATTTCATTTTCGATTAAAATGCCTTTTTCCTTCCATTCGTCATACATCTCTGTACCAGGATAAGCATGAGCGATAGAAACTTGAATAGTTTCACAATCAATTTCTTTGGCAAATTTAATTGTTTTTTCTACAGTCTCAGAAGTTTCTCCAGGCAAGCCTAGGATAAAGTCTCCATGTACAACAAGTCCTAGTTTCTTACAGTTTTTCATAAAATTACGAGCCATTTCAACTGTAGTGCCTTTTTTGATATTTTTTAAGATCTGATCATCACCAGACTCAAAACCTACAATTAAGAGACGACAACCCGCTTCTTTCATAGCCTTAAGTGTTTCATAATCAGTATGTACACGAGAAGTACAAGACCAAGTAAATTTGAGTGGCTTAAATTTTTCACAAATTTCCAGTACTCTAGACTTGCGCCAAGCAAAGGTGTCATCATCAAAGAAAATTTCTTTCACATTAGGGAAAAGCTTTAATGCTCTTTTGACTTCTTCTACCACATTATCAGAACTACGTGTGCGCCAAGGATGCCCACTCATTGTTTGAGGCCAAAGGCAAAAAGTACACAGTGCAGGACAACCACGTTCTGTATAAAAAGCGATATAGGGGTGTAATAAAAATGGGACATTATACTTAGTAATATCCATATCACGAGCATAAATTTCTGAAGCAAAAGGCAATTCGTCTAGGTTATGAAGTGGTGGACGATCTGGGTTATGAACTACTTTATCGTCTTCAAGATAGCTAACACCACCAATCTCTTTTAGAGATTTACCGGCAGCAAATTCTGTTACACTAAAATCAAATTCCTTGCGACAAACAAAGTCAATAGCTTGAGAGGCTCTAAGAGTTTCTTCTGGTTTAACTGTTACATGTGGGCCAACAAATGTAATCTTTTGATCTGGCCTATTAGCCTTCATCATCTCCGCCATACGAATATCGTTATGAATTCCTGGTGTACTAGTAAAAACTACGACAAAATCATAATCTTTGGCAATTTCTAAAGTCTCTTTCATGCTAACACCATGAGGAGGTGCGTCTAGTAAACGTGAATCAGGAATCATCCCAGCAGGATAAGCTAACCAAACTGGATACCAAAAAGAAGCTATCTCCCTAGTAGCAGGCCAGCGCGAGCTTGCACCACCATCAAAATTCTCAAACGAAGGCGGATTGAGTAACAAAGTTTTCATAAATCTCCTTACTATTGCATTTCACCTAACTTGTTAGGAAAAACTTCCTTTTCCTACCCAACTTGACTTGAGTATATTCAAGTTATTATTAATAATCTTTTATTAATTCCAGATTATAAAAGAGGCTAAGAAAATGCTTTTTGCAAAACAAGTTATTATCTTTCTGTTGGCTTTCGCAGTTATTTTAGGCGTTAGTTTAGGAAAAGGACAAGCCAGTTCCCCGTCTTCCCCACAAGAACTCTTACAAATGGTTAATCAACGTTTTTCTACATTAAAAGACTATCAGTGTCAGGTAGTTAGCACTAAGTATACAAATGGTCAGCCTAAACAAGATGGGCACAAATATTTTTTCCAAAAACCTAACCTAATTCGCTTAGAAGTCAATATAGGTAAGGATAAAGGTGCTGTAGCTGTTTACAATAAAGTTGGTAAAGTACGTGCTCATGCAGGTGGTTTATTAAGTATTTTCACAATTACTATGGAACCCACAGACAAACGTTTACAAGACGATGATGGTAGTACATTTGTTAATAGCCATTTAGGAGGAACTATTAAAGATATTGAAAAAGCACTTGTTGGTGCAACAACCTCCATCATTGCTCCTGAAGGCACTCAGAAGGCTTATCAACTTCAAATTGAACGCAATAACCGAAAAGATATAATTTTTATAGATGGCCAATTGTTAATGCCTATTACCTGGGACACTTACCAGAATGGAAAATTAGCCTCTAAAACGGAGTGGAAAAACCTACAGATAGATAGCGGAGTAGCTGAAAATTTATTTTCCTTATAAAAACTGTTTTATTGAGATTAATTTCAAGAAATTAATCTACTTAGCCATTTCAGTTTTTATATTTATAAGAATAAACTTATCGCTCAGTTTGTTTCATTGGTTGGCGTAAGGCAGAGTTATAGGGTTCACTAGTAGAAAGACTAGCAGGACTACGCTCTAAAACAGAATCAAATGCTCCAAACATTGGAGAGGTTTCTTCTAGAAACTCTTTTGTCATTTCAATACCTGATAATAAAGAGTCAAAGTCTAAAGACGCTATATGCTCTGGAGTAGGCATCGTTACTACTTGATCATTAACTAAGCCAAAGAAATTTTCAATAGATTGAAGTTGAGCTTCAACACGTTTAACGCTTTTTTCAATATCATCAAAAGTCTTAAGGCGTTGGCGCAAGATATCTAAATTACGTTCTTGCAAATGTCGTGTAGGAGCATCAGCTTGCTGGAGTTGGCGTTCTATTTGCATTATTTGATTTTGAATTACTTGTCGATTAATTGTGTGTAAATGATTTTTACGCCGGCGATACATATCTAATAAATCCACAAACGACTCCCAAGCTATTTGCAGGTTACTATCAATATGAACAGGAACTTCTCTAGCACGAGTAAATTTTTTATAGTTTGCACAAATCTGATTTTTCATCCAACGCAGATATTCAACAGCTTCACGTTCACGAGGTTCAAAAGTTTTTATCAGGTCTTCACGTAAGCGTTCGCGCTGTTCTCTTAAACGCCGTATTTCACGACCTTCAACAACACGACGATAGAGGCTATTAGCTGGCACTACTGCTAAATAGCCTACTTCCAACAATGCCCCCATTGCTAGTGGAATAGGGCTTTGTGTATAAGCTGCGGCGGCAGTAAAACCCACCATAGACCAAATATTGAGCGGTTCTTTTAGTGCTTCTTTAAGATAGCTGAGGTTATATTTCATATTGCTCGCCGCCAATTCCTATCTTTCTAAAATTACCAATAAAAGGAATTATTCCAACATTTTTGCTCTTTGTGATGGAGCAGTAACCCCTGGCTCGGCTAGTCCTGGTGCTGGCCCTTCGCTAACAAGACCCATTTGACGTTTGTAGGCAAGTAAGGAGTCTTGAGCTTCGATATTTTTTGCTTCTCTGTCAATCTCTTGCATTTGAGTATCAACACTAGAACTAGCTAATTCCATCTTAGCACGGGCTTTAGCTTCGCGCTCAGAAATTTTATTGCGCATATCATCAAAAGTACTAGAAGAATCGCCTATTTGGAAAGAGGTCATCATACCAGCAATTTCTTCTTGCATCTTAGCACGTTTATTTTCATTGATTAACTGCATTGCTTCAGCTTGGCGTTTTTTCATCTCTAACATAT
>JAHFUF010000535.1 GCA_023265235.1 Blastocatellia bacterium | reverse complement strand
AATTTCTGTAGTGGTCAAATAGGTGACACCTACCTATCTGACCATTACATTTTTCTTGCAAAAATCTATTAGAAAGTAAATTGGAAAGAACTAGTTGCTCCATCAGAGTTAGTCACAGTAAGTTGATTAACTCCTTTACGTATATTTAGCTTCTTACGACTGCTAGTAAGAACTAATTTATTGTTGGCATTACTTGAAATAAAAGCGCTTGTATCTGTTCCATTTACAGTAACTTTTGAAGAAGAACTAAAACCTTGACCATCAATAAAAAGACTTGGTTTTGTATAAACAGCATTACTTATTGATATTGTTGTTGTTGAAGAACCATTACTGCCTTTTGGTAAATGTATTAGTCTTAAAGCTGAAATGACAAAATCTTGTGTATCTAGCAAGAGCAAATCACCATTTGGAGTAAAAGATAAACCAGGGCTTGCAACAAGACTTGCATTACTTACAGTTCCTCCATCACCTTGGTAAGTTTCATTTACTCTTATGAATGTGTTGATTGTTTTAGTATTGGCATCTATCTTAAACAACTTAAAGTTTACGAAAGGATCAAAAGGGCTATTTATATCAAATTCTCCAGCGCTAAAGAATATATTTCCCATAGAATCCACAGCCAAATTGCTTATAAGCCCGAACCCAAAGTTTGTAGCAGGTGATCCGTCACTACTATAAAGTATATTTCCATTACCAGCAATGGTGGTTATAGTTCCTGTGGCAGCATCTATACGACGGATTCTTGCCCCTTCTAGTTTTGAATTTACTCGCCGCATACGTTCAGCTATAAGTATGTTGTTTTTACTATCAACAGTGATTCTAGCTGGGAAAACACCTACTTTAGTAGCTAAATCACCATCTTTCCCTATGTTATTGCTTCCATTACCAGCAATGGTTGTAATTATATTTGTCTTAGCATCGACTTTACGAACATTGGCATCAGTTGTAATGATAAGATTTCCTTGTAAGTCAATAGCTATAGAATTAACTTCCCCTAAACTAGCTTTGGTTGCAAGTCCTCCATCCCCGCTAGGCTCTTCTGTTAACACACCATCACCAGCAAATGTGGTAATGACATTTGTTTGTGCATCAACACGACGGACTCTTGCTTGAAGAGAATCCGCTATGTAAAGATTGCCTTTATCATCTGTAGCTAGTGCTTGGAAGTTGGAGAAGCTTGCATTTAGAGCTTGTCCACCATCTCCGTTAGGTGCATTTACATTTTCATTACATTTATTTTTACCAACACCTGCAAATCGCTTGATAATGCCTGTTTTAGCATCTATGCGTCTAATGACAGATGCAGCAGAATCTGCAATGAATATATCACCTTGAGAATTTACAGTCATAGCATTATAAAAATTAAACCCTAAACTAGCATTTGTAGCTAAGCCATTCTCTCCTTGTGTGGTTGGAAATTGTTGACCAGCTATAGTCGAACTCACCCCTGTATTTAGATTTAGTTTTCTTATACGAGAAGATGAACTTGAATTATCACAAGCAAATAGGTTTCCATTGCCATCTAATGTTAGGTTTGATCCAATAGGAAAGAAAAAGTCAAAAAGGTCAATATCACCGCATTTGGTTGATGCAGAAACTTGTTTTATATTGTTAATAATTCCTGTTGTCATATCAACTTTAGAAATTAGCAAACCTGAAAGAACTAAGTTATCTTGGCTATCAACTGCAAGACCAAATGGCGTAGGGTACATAACACTTGTTGCAGGTTTTCCATCTATAGTGCCAGGGCCAGGCAAAGAACCTCCACCAACAACAGTGGTGATTATGTTTGTTTGAGCATCAACACGACGAACCCGGTCATTAAAAGTATCAGCAATGAAAAGATTTCCTTTGGAGTCAAATGCAAGTTGTGAAGGGTGGTCTAAAGTTGCAGTATTAGCAGCTTTTCCATCACCGTTAAAACCTGTTTGGCCATTGCCTACTATGGTATTTATAATGCCTGTTTTAGCGTCAATACGACGAACTCGATTATTAGCAATAACAAACAAATTTCCATTGTTATCAAACAAAAGATCTACTGGCTGATTACCAAAACCAGCATTTGAAGCTAAATTGCCATCACCACTAAATGGACGACCTTTTCCACCAGCAATAGTAGTTATGATGTTAGTAGTTGCATCAATCCGTCTAATGCTTTCTGTAAGAAAGTCGCAGAAGAAAATATTCCCACTGCTATCCATTGTTATAGCCATAGGTTCAATTTTGGCAACATTGGCAAGGATACCATCTTCTAAAGATTGGCCACCTCCAGCTATCGTATTAATGATATTTGTTTGCCCATCAATACGACGAATTTTTTGTCCTGTTATCTCTCCAATAAAAATATTTCCCAACTTGTCAATAATAGTACTTCGGCTAAAACTTAGACTAGATTCAAGTCCACTACCGCCATCACCAGTAGAAGAAAATCCTCCTGCAATAGTGGTTATCTCTCCAATAGCAAGCTCTGAGGCAGGTTTAGCAATAATATTTAACTCTCTTTGAGCAAGACCACCACGAGTTAGAATAGAAACAGTTCTAATACCTGGAGCGTTTTGAGAAGGAATTTGAAATCTTAGCTCTGTAGCACTAATTACTTGAGGCTTAATAACGCTATCTCCAAAAATAACTTGTGTTTCAGGAGCGAAATTTGACCCTGTAACAACAACATCTGCCCCTGTTTCCATACGGAAAATACTAGGTGTTACAGTTTTTATTTCAGGAGATCCAACTGTGACCACCCCTATTGCTTCATCTTCAGAAGTAGCCTTTTCATCAAGTACAAAAACTTCTGTTCCTTTTACTACTACATTTGTCGCTTTATTAAAGCTTGCCCCAGGTTGTGCCAAATCTGTTATTTCTATTTGACCATTACTTAAACGTGAAACAAGCTTAACGCCAGAATTATCAACTACATAAATATTATTTAATCCATCTAAACTTACTGAATGAGGTTTATCAAAAGCTATAAAAGAGGCTGATGTTTTATTTTGAAGCGTATTTCTCCCAGAACTAACACCTAAAGTTGATACATTAGCAATCAGTTTTTCACCTTGACGAGATATATCAATAAGACGAACTCGGTTGTTATCTTCATCTGCAACTGTAAGTAATTTTCCATCTGAGCTAAGAGCCATTGCTGAAGGTCGTTTAAATTTAGCAATATTTCCAAACCCATCTTCTTGGCCACTTACTCCAGGCTCTCCAGCAAGCAAGGTGGCTTTGCTAGTAGCAAAATCGACATAGTAAATAGCATGGTTGTCTGTATCTGCTATATAAATATTGCCGCCAGCATCGGCCACAACCCCACGAGGACTATTGAAAATCACCTTATCAAGAGACAGTGTTTTATCACTATCAAAAAAAGCTTTACCAGGAAGACCTGTCCCTAAAACCGTTTCCACTTGGCCAGTAAAACTCACTTTACGAATTTGGTGATTGAGTGTATCTGTCACATAAATGCCCCCTCTAGGGCTATTGTTTATGGTAATTGCCGTAGGCCCAGCAAAACGTGCTTGTTCGCGAAAACCATTTTGATTTCCACCTAAATTACGTTGTCCCGCAAAAATCTGTATTGGAGCATTAAGGTTTTTGTTTGCCAGTAATATAACATTTTGGCTAGGATTACTAAGGTAAAGTTTTCCATCACCATCTACTTTAGAGTCACCAGGAATTTTTTCACCTTTACCTTTTTTAACTCTGGTTACCACAACAAAAGTAGAAATACTCTCACCATTTTGGCTTGCAGTAATAGTTGCAAAGCCTTGTTTTATACCACTAACTTCACCTGTATTGGGGTTTACTTCTACAATATCAGGACTACCTGAAGACCAAATAATACCTTTTGCAATCGCACCATTTGAATCTATTGCTGTCAAGGTGATTTGATTGCCTTCATTGACAACAGGATTACGTTGTTTTATCAGTAGATTTTGTGAAACATACTTAGTTTCATTATGAGTAAAAGTATGTTTATTATTTGTGTTATTTGTATTTAGTGATGCTTTTTGCACTATAGTAAAAAAACTTGTCACTATCAAAACTGCCATTATCACAGTTTTAGTTTTGATGGAAAAAGATAATCTCATAACTCCTAAATCTCCTAGTTGTTAGTTTTATTTTTTGGTTAAGAATAGCAATATTTCAAAGCTTGTCTTACTTAATGACGCGTAAAAATTTTAACAAAACTATCTTTTTTACCAAAAGTTTTTAAACCTTTTCCGTATTTTAGTGGAGCAAAATGAGAAAAGAAATGCCAATT
>JAHFUF010000534.1 GCA_023265235.1 Blastocatellia bacterium | reverse complement strand
GCTTCCTAATGTTTTTGTTTTCTTAGAAGAATTTCCAAAAAACTCTAATGAAAAAATAGACAGAGAAGCTTTAACCCGGTTTATTGATACTAAAAATGTCTCAGAGGTTTTTGTTGAGCCACAAGGGGATATTGAAAAAACGATAAGTAGCATTTGGGGGGATATACTTAATTTACCTAAAGTAGGCCGACTAGATAGCTTTTTTAACTTAGGAGGACATTCTTTAAGTGCTACCAAAATTATTAGTCGTTTAAGAACCCAAAGTGGTGTAAATGTGATGTTAAGACATATTTTTGAAAACCCAACAGTCGCTCAACTAGCTTTAGTAGTTGAAGAAGAAAGTAAAAAAATAGCTAAAGAAGTAAAAGAATCAATAAGTGATAAAATACAAAGCGTTGATTCAAACAAAGAAATGTTAAACAAAGTAAATGAGCTTTCAGATAAAGAAGTTGATCAATGGTTAAAGCTTCTTGCAAGTTCCGACATGTAGGGGCGAACCTATGTGTCATTGGTGTCAACTTAACAGTAAGATCTTTATAATAAAGTGGTTAAATCTCTTAAGCCCCAACGGGGCGATATATCTGTAGCTTGGCACGTAAGTGCCAAGAACTGTTGTAAATAAAGAGCTTAGAGTCGCAAAGCGACGGCATAATCTTTATTATTATGTCGTCCCTTCGGGACTCTACTTTATACTTATTACTATACTTGGCACTTACGTGCCAAGCTACAGGTATGTCGCCCCGTTGGGGCTTAAGATAAGAATAGCTTTATTCTCAATAAGTTATCCTTAAGTTGAGACTAGTGACCTATGTGTTCGCCCCTACAGAATAATGCCTATTCCTTATCAGGAGTAAAAACAGTTACTTTTTCTTGTTGCTCAGTAATTTGTTGTTTTGTACTGACTACAGGATAAACATCTGCTACTAGCCAAAACTGAAGTAGGTTGTCAAACATCTTGTTATTTGGGTTTTCGCTTTGTCCTCCTGGTATTGCTGTTGTAAAGTCAATTGCTCCAGGTTTCATTACAATTGTGCTACGTTTACTTGGCCCAGTAAAAAACATAAAACTATTAATTTTATTGGCGCGCACACTATGAGAAGAAGCATTTGGTACTTCAAACCCACCATCACGAGGCAGTCCTGGTAGTCCTGGTAGAGGTGAAGGAATATTACTATTAGCAGAAGGAATACTAAATTCTGAGTTTGTCCCTAAATCACTAGCAAAAATAATACGATGCAAATAGCCCCAACGATAATCGCTTTGTTTGGTTGACCCTTTGTAGGCTAAAACAAAATCAGGCCCTGCTAGAGTGTCCAGACTTTTACGCAAGCTGTTTAGAAGGATAAAGTCTCTTTGGGTTTCTGGTGTACTACTTTGTAGATTAGGAACATTAAAGAAAGAGATCCCTGATTTTCCTTTCCCTTTACTAGTAGAGAAATTTTCTAGTAAATTACGTAGTGCCGCTAAGGATCTTCCACTTGGAGGTAGGTCTGTTAGTTGGCGAGTACTTAAGGCTAAATCAATAGTGTCTCTAAGAAGTGTTGAACGCCACAAACTATAAATAGTAGTAGAGACACTAGCGTCTATTTGTTGTTGCGAAGGTTCAGCTTGGTTATAAGGAACAAAAGCATCATAACCTAAGCGTAAGCCTGTAGGACTACTAAAATCCCAAGTCTTAAATCGTGTTACAGCTTCAATAATAGCTGGATCTTTAGCTAAAGCGGCTAGCTCTGCTGGAGCATCTTGCTTTTGAGCATTAGAAAAAGCTGTTTGAATATGTGGCATTAATATTTCTGCGTCTCTCATTCTTATATCTGCTTGGAAACGTCGCGCCATTTCAACTGTAATCTTTTTACCAACTTTAAGAGCATCTTGTATATCTAGCGTTAGGCGTGATGCCCTTGAACCATTAGAGAAACTATTACCAAGATAGTAGATTCCCCCGTTAGCACGTTTACGTTCAAAAGGATTACCATTAGCAGTAATGCCTATAGGATCAGCATTAGCAGTAACTATAAAACCATTAGTTGGGTTTACTACTTGAGGCATTTCTGAAAAAGGCAACACTTCATAGTTTAATGCTTGATTGGTAGGGCGTTGGCTTTTTGCTATCCATTCATTACCTGTAACCCCGTTACGAATGAAGTTTGGAGGAGCACCAGAAACCTTTCCTGCTTGTAAGTCTTCACGGATAGGAATCTCGCCGCTTGTAAAATATCCTATATCGCCAGTAGTAGTTACTACACCAAAATTTTGTGAACCAACATCAAAAAATTCTAAAGCTTTTTGGAAGTCAGCTATATTTTTTGCACGATTAAAATCTAAGAAAGTTTCTATTTCAAAGGTTGGCCCTGAGCCTGTAAATTGAATACTAAGAGCAGTGTTTCCTACAAGGTCAACACCAATTACTGGCCCATTATTACGCCTTGGCACAATAGGCAACCGCACAGGAACACTATTACTAGGAGGTATGACCTCTATGTTATCTGTCTTACCATCAACTACTTTGTTTACCCGAAACGTTTCATCACGAAATATTATAGGTTCTTTTTTTCCATCATGAATAATTGAAATCATTCCAAATTGTGCTTCTATTTGTTCTTGGTAAACATCCGTTACATCAAATGTAGAAGTCGTTGCAGACCAGGCTATATCATCGTTATGCCCTAAAACCACTCCTGGTACTCCAGCCAAACTAACACCTGTGACGTTAAGTAGGTTCTTTTTACCTTTGACTACATTTAATTGTATTTGATACCAAATAGGAGGACTTGTAAGAGGTAAATGAGGGTCATTATTAAGTAAAGGTGCGCCAGAATCAGTAAGCTTACCAGCGAGAAGAAACCAGTTACTACCGCGTTCTTTTTCAGGTGTATTACTACGAGAAGCAAGTAATGGGATATTTTTTATTTTTTCTAAGTAGTCTTGAGCCATTTCTATAGTTTCTGGCTTAATACTTTTTTCAATATTTTGTGCCCAAAGTTGTTTTTCTTGGTCAAACTCTTTTTGTTCTTTAGTAATTTTATTAGCTAGTGGCTTACCTGTAGCATCAGGGATAGCAAAACTAGGATCAAACGGGGCAGTTCTAAATAGGTCGTCAAAGTATAATGCACTTCCATCAAAACCTTGTTTTGCTCCTGCTGCTTGGTATTTTTGTAAAGCTAAAGTATTGCTAAGGTCGTCAATATCAAAAGAAAGATTAAGAGCAAGACCTTTACCTACTAATAAAGTGTCTGTTTCTGTCCACATTCGTTTTTGGGTAATTTTGAGTTTTTGGTATTGTGGTGGTAAAGGATTGGCCGCTAAATAGGCATTAACCCCTTTAGTATAGGACTTTAGAATATCGCGGGTTTCTTTTCTCATCAGAGGGAGAGTGGCATTAACAGCAGCTTTAAGATTAAATGCACGTAGTTGTACGTCACTATCTATGTTAGCATTGTTGTCCCCAGGCCCTAGTAACTCAGCTAAAGATCCATCTACTGTACGACGTGTTACATCCATTTGAAAAAATCTATCTCTAGCATGCAACATACCTTGCATAAAATAGACATCTTTTAGATTTTTGGCAAAAATATGAGGGATACCAAATTTATCTTCCACAACTTCTACTTTAGCTACTAACCCTTTTATTATTTCTGGGCTTAGCTCAATGTTGTTGTTAGTTATGGTTTTAGGTCTGATGTTGCCGCTTGCTTGACTAACGCTGGGTGATAGCCAATAAAAGCATAGTAACAAGCACAAAAACATAGTGGTAAATCTTTTTAAATTTGAAGCCATACTCTCTCCTAAAAAAATAGTTATTTTGGTTAATAAGAATTGAGTTAATTAGAACGAATACGCAAGCGATATAGTAAATAGACTTATAAAGTATAAAACCTTAATGCCCTGATAAGGGCATATGACAATAGCCCAGTCCTTTAGGGCTGGGAACATAAATTTATCTTTTATTTTGGCTTATAGCAAGGAACTTTTTCTTAAACAGTCCTCCTAGGAAACTTACCAGAAAAGCCACGCTCATTTAGCTTTAAGCTTCAAACTTATTCAAACTATTGGTAATTTTGTAGAAATAACAAAGTCGTCTATAGCTTTATCTATGTCCAAATCGCTATTGGATTTTAAGTTAGACATAATTTTGTCAATAATTTCGTCTTGTGTAGATTGAGCTTCTTTAGCTTTTATATAAGCAAGGTCAGTAAATGAAATAAGGTAATGAGGAGGAATAAATAGGCTAGGATATTTAGCAAAAAGACGTTCTTCAGTTTTTTTTCTA
>JAHFUF010000533.1 GCA_023265235.1 Blastocatellia bacterium | reverse complement strand
CTGATGCTTGATTACTACTCTCGATTACAAAAAGGTGAAGGTCGTTCTGATGCACTTCGACAGACTCAACTTTCGCTACTTAAATCTAAAACTCGCCAACACCCCTATTATTGGGCTAGTTTTATTCAATCTGGCGAATGGGCTAATTTGGATGGCAAGCGGTAAAAATGACAGAACCAGAGTTAATAAGAAATATTTTAAGGTTCCAAAAGCTAAACAATCCTAATAAAACCAGAGATTTTATTGCCAACAAATTAGCTAGCGTGTATATTAGTTGCATTCTTATTAACAATATTACTTGGTTTTACTGGAAAATTTAATATGGCTCGAACTGTCTCGCCTGAAAATGAAGCTATCCGAAGACAACAAATAGTTTCTGCTGCACATAGCGTGTTTATTAAGAAAGATTACTCTAAAGTACGTATTGAAGATATAGCCAAACAAGCAAAATTATCTAAAGGTGCCGTGCTTTATTATTTTGAAACTAAAGAAGATGTCTTTCTTGCTTTATTTGAATGGCTTACTCAACTAGTTGCACAACGTTTTGAAGCAGCAGTAGACAATAGCACTGATCCTTTAATTCAACTTGATCATGTAGTTGATCAAGCCTTTGATTCAGTTAAGTTGCATCGCGCGTTTTTCCGTATCTACTTAGATTGCCTAGGGCAAGGAAGTCGTAAAGAGGAATACGCCCGAATCAATCGTGCTTTTTATCAAGCTTGTCATGAGCATTACAAAAAAATTATTGAAAACGGTCAACGCAAATCATTATTTCGTGATATTGATATAAATGATGCGTCGCTTGTGATGCGAGCCATTATTGAAGGCTTGGGCGTTCAATGGCTTTTTATGGGTACTGATGGCGACTTAAAACATTATGGCAAATTGGCTAGAGAGGCTATTTTGCGCTATCATGGGCTAGATCCATCAGAAGTGGCAGTAGACAGTATTAACCAATTTGGTGCTTTAGCTCCTATAGGTGCTAGATAAAATAATTAGCAGTTATAATTATGAAGTTAGATCCAGAGTTTTACCATAACCTTCTTAACTCGCTTAGCCAACAACCACATGTACCAATAGTTGCTAGTGGTTGGAGTCATTCTGCTGCTTTAATTGCGCTAATGAAAAGACTTCAAGAAGAAGCTAGTGCTCGACATGTTTTTATCATTGAGCGTACTGGTAAACAAACGGCTTCTTATGGCGATTTAGGGCATATTGGGACTACAGACTTAACAGCATTAGTAGTAGGAAAGACACTAGCCTGTGATGCTTTGGCAAGTTTGGTTGATAGTTCATCTTTTTCTACTGCTTCAATAGAAGGGAAGCGTTGGGGTGCGCACTTTTCAACATTGGGTCAAAATGCAATTTTAATAGTTGTTTTTGATCACCAAACTAATATTGATAGAGTAAGAATGCGAGTTCGTCGAGCTACAACAGAATTAAATGAAGTAATGACATTGCTTGAACAAGATACGGTTCTAGAAAATTAATACTAAACTCCTCGTTCTTGAGATGGCCAAATAAATTTGTGCATTTGAAGTTGAAAACGTACAGGTAAACCATCTGCTAATATCCATTCTACTAGTTGTTTTGGCTCTAATTGATCATATACAGAAGAAAATAATAGCTGAAAACCTTCTAGCTTATGTTTATGAATTATTTCTTTTGACCATTCATAATCTCTACGATTAGCAATAACAAATTTAATCTCATCCTGTTTAGTTAGATAGTTTAGGTTTGACCAAAGGTTTTTATCGCTCTCACCACTAGCAGGACATTTGATATCCATTATTTTAATAACGCTTGAATCTAGTACGGAAATATCCCTATGTCCCCCAGTTTCAATCATTACTGTATAACCAAGTTCTAATAGCTCTAGCGCCAATTTAGGGATATCTTTTTGTAGTAATGGTTCGCCACCTGTAAGTTCTACTAAACGAGCAGGGAATTGTTTAACTCGTTCAATAATCTCAGGAATAGAAAATTTATCTCCACCATAAAAGGCAAATTCGCTATCACACCAACTACAACGTAGGTCGCAACCAGTAGTACGTACAAATATACACGGCAGTCCTGCGTAAGATGATTCCCCTTGAATACTTTGATAAATTTCTGTAATGCGCATAATGAAAATAGTAGAGGTTTATATTTTGCTAAGCAAGCTTACATGGATTTAAGAAAATATGCTGCGAAAGGCTCCTAATACGCGCCAAAAATTAATAGCAGGTTGATAAAATAAACTTTCTATTAAAGATACTAAAATTAGATTAACTACTTCTGGTAATGTATGTTGGTAACGTAGAGAAAATTCATCAGCAATAATTCCCATAAGGCTTTCTAAAAAGGAAAAAGTAATAAATGCAATAAAATAAATTAACATAAACTGTAAAGAAATGGCTCCAATTATATAAGCAATAGGGGATAAAATAAGACCTAATAAAGATAATATTGGAGAGAAATTTTCAACCAATAACAAAAAATAAGCCCAAAATTGACTGCTAGTTAGTGGTTGAGAAAGTAGCTTAATATTGTTTATAGTAGCTAGTAATGTTTCTACTTGCCATTTAACATGTAATTTAACTGCACTAGGTGTTTCTGAGAGATTATTTTCCCAACATAGAATTTCTGGAATATAGGTTAAACGATAATTGCGACCTTTTGAGAGCAATAACTGCTGTAATTTTAAGCTAATATTTAGATCAGACGATTCTGTAGCAGAAAATCCTCCTACTTCGATTAACTCAGCTTTTTTTACTAACCGAACAGCATTATTACTAGTAGTGATTAAGCAAAACGCATCACGCGACACAAAACTACTATGAAATAGGTGTTTTTTCTCTACTACATTTAAGCTTTCTGTTAAAGACAAATCTTCTAAGTTAACCCTTGCTTCACCAAGTCCAGCAGTCATTATGGTGTTAGCTGGCTGTTCAATAAAGGGTTTTGCGAGTAATAGTAAAGCATCGCGAGTAAGTAAATGGTTAGGCTCAATAACACAAACTAAAGGGGCTTTTGCTAGATTAAGACCTATATTTAGTGAATCTGCTCGTCCTGTGAAAGGTTTTTCTATTACCGAGATAATTGGATATTTAGGAGAAGTATAACTTGCAGTAATTGAGCTAGTTTGAAGTGTACGCCGAAAAACTCTATTTAACGGTTGTAGCCCAAATTCTGTTTCTAGTACTTCTAAAGTGCTATCAGTTGAACCATCATTAATTATGATAATTTCATAGTCAGGATAATTAAGTGCTAAAAGAGATTTTACTGTTTCAGCTAGTCCATAGCCTTGATTGTTAGCCCATAAAATTATTGATACAGGTTGAGTTTTTGGTGAATCAACTAAAGCAAACCGACTGTTAATACGGCGACTTATAACATTACGGCGTGTAGTTTGTATAGAAAACCCCATTTGAATCAAGTGAATAATACTAATAGCAATTTCATAGGTGAGTAGTAAAGCAATGAAGAGAACTAGAGCAGAAAATAGAGATTGAACAAGTTGACCAAGAAAAATTAGGTAGTAAATGAAAAGCAGAAAAAATAGTATTAAAGGGCTAATAAGCAGTAGCATTGCTAGCAGTCTAGCGGTGCTAGTTAAGTTATTATTGCTAGTTTTTACTTGAGCACTTTCAGATTTCAGACTTAATTGCTCCATCCGACTGCAACTCCTCAAGAACTTGTTTGGCAATATCGCGTGCAAAACGATCAGGGTTTAAGGTTTGTGTACGTAACTCTGCTAGACCATTAACTCCTAACATTGCTAGTGAATGGGCTGCATTATGGCGTACCCACCAGGCTTCATCTGTTAAGGCGCGAGTAAGAGTAGGAATTGCTTGTTCTTGTTGTAATTGTCCTAATGCTTTGGCTGCTACTGCTCTAACAGGCCATTCCTTATCGGTTAACTTGTCTAAAATTAGGTCTAATTCATCATTAGTCTCTATTCCTACGGCAGCAATAGCACGAATAGCACGAGCACGCATATCAACCGAGTCATTATCAAGAAACTTGCTTGCAGCAACACGAGCAGCACGTGCGCCTAATCGCTCGCTACCACGTTGGCCAAAATCTGCAATTAGTTCTAAAACTGTTCTTTGAGCAATCTCACGACGTTCTTTTACTGCCCCTGAAGCTTGTAATAAATCTAGTAGGGGCCGTGTAATATCTGCTTGCATATTTAGCAGCTTATCGGCAACTTGAAGCACTTGCCAACCATCTGCGTCTGCTAAGGCATAGATAATGGATGGTACTGAACGTAAGTCTCCAATATCAGCTAAAGCACAAACTGCT
>JAHFUF010000532.1 GCA_023265235.1 Blastocatellia bacterium | reverse complement strand
TTTTCACCATGGAGTTAGTGCAAGGAGTACACTTTCTTAGATACACTAGAGGAGATGCTCCTGTCCAAACAATTGTTGGGAAAAAAGCTACCGCAGCCAAAGTAACAGAGCCAGAAACTAAAACTTTATCTGACGCAATCGAAATGCTAGGTTCTACTAAAATACCAGGTAAAATTAATACTAGGGCATTAACTACAAAATTAATCAGAGAATTACCTCCTCCTTGTATAATTGACTTAGAACAACTGCGCGGAGTACTAAGACAATTAGCTATGGGGGTTATGGCACTGCATTCTGCTGGTAAACTGCACCGTGACTTAAAACCTTCTAATGTATTAGTCGCTATAGATCAACGTGTAGTAATCCTAGATTTTGGGCTAGCAATAGAAATGCCTCGTAGAGAAACAGGAGAACAAATTGCTCGTGTGGTTGGTACACCTCAATTTATGTCTCCTGAACAGGCTTGTGGTCTTGCTGGTTCAGAAGCTAGTGATTGGTATAGTTTTGGAGTCATGCTTTTCCAAGCCTTAACTGGACAACTCCCTTTTATTGGTACACCAGCAGAAATAATGATGAAAAAACAACGCCGTGAGCCAGAAGCCCCTAGTGAACTGGTTTCAGGTGTGCCAAAAGATTTAGATGAATTGTGTGTTGATTTACTTAGGAGGCTGCCAGAAGATCGCCCTACAGGTAAAGATATTCTTAAACGTATTTTTGTAGGTCATACTTCGGATTTAAGAAAGAGTTTAACCCAATTAACTGAGCTTTCCCCAATAGAGTCATTACCCTTTGTTGGACGAGATGAACTACTAGATACTTTAGATGAAGCTTTTTTAAGCATGAAAGAAGGTAAAGGAGTAACGGTACTTGTACATGGAAGTTCTGGGCTAGGTAAAAGTGCATTAGTACGTCACTATATTGAAGAAATTCAATATGTAGAAGCAAAAGCTTTGGTATTATCTGGACGCTGCTACGAGCGTGAATCTGTGCCATACAATGCTTTGGATGGTATTGTTGATGCTTTAAGTCGTTATCTAAAGGGGCTTTCTCCTGGTGAGTTAGAAGCTATTTTGCCACATGATGTGCTAGCACTGGTTAGACTATTTCCTGTTTTAAGACAATTAGAAGTCGTGGCCACAGTTAGACGACGTGTCCTAGAGTCCCCTGAAACTAGAGAACTTCGCCGACGTGCATTTACAGCACTAAGAGAACTACTAATAAGACTAGCTGATAGAGAAATGTTAGTTATTTTTATTGATGACTTACAATGGGGCGACGAAGATAGTGCGGCTTTGTTAACAGAAATTTTGCGACAACCCGAACCACCACCATTATTTCTGGTTGCTACCTATCGTAGCGAAGAAGCAGAAACTAGCCCAATGTTAAAAGAATTTTTCTCTTTTTGTTTAGATAAAACTCATAAATTAGAGGTTAAACAATTAGAAGTTTCTGAATTAAGCCAAGATGAAGCCCAAGAACTAATATCGGCTTTAACAGCAGATAAATCTACTATTGCTCCAGAAAGAATTAAGAAAATTGCTCGTGAATCAAAAGGTAATCCTTATTTTATTGATGAACTAGTTCGGTTTGAACTAACAGAAAAAGAAAAAAAAGCTTCTAATAAACATCCTACTATTGGAGTGACTAACATAGAGTCTGTAATTAGTTTAGATAATATTGTTGAATCTCGTTTGTCAGTAGTTTCAAAATCTGCTAGACAATTTTTAGAGCTACTAATGGTTAATGGACAACCAATAGAGCTAGAGGTAATACGTAAAGCTATTACTTTAGGTATGGAAGAACCAATGGTTTTGTCTGTTTTGCGTTCTGCACGGTTGATTCGTGTTCGTCGCACTCCTAAAGGTGACACAATAGAGCCTTATCATAATCGTACTAGAGAGATAGTGTTGTCTAAACTTTCTCCAGAGCAAAGAAAGAGCTACCACTTAAAGCTAGGTCTGGCTTTAGAAGCCACAAATTGTGAAGATGCTGAAATTTTAATGGCACACTTTCGTGATGCTGGTGATTTAGAAAAAACTATTCATTACAGTGAATTAGCAGCAGAACAAGCTATTCAGGCATTAGCTTTTGATCGTGCTATTAAACTTTATCGATTTATTATTGAACTAGTGTCTAACTATGAAGACAAAACACAGCCAACTTGGGTAAAACTAGGCGATGCTCTAGCTAATGCTGGACGTGGACTGGAAGCAGCACAAGCCTATTTAGCCGCAGCAGAAAGAGCACCTACAGAGCAAAAAATAAACCTACAACGTCTTGCTAGTGAGCAGTTTTTGGTTAATGGCTATGTAGATCAAGGAATTACTATAGTAGAAGAACTGCTTAAGACTCTAGATATAGGGTTTTCTAAAACACCTCAACGTGCGTTTCTCTCAGCCTTTCTACGTCGAACTTACTTAAAAGTACGAGGGCTTAATTTTGAAGAACGAGAAGCCGAAAGCCTATCAGCAGAAGAGATTGCCAAAGTAGACACTTTATGGTCAGTAACAATTGGATTAACTTTTGTTGATCCAGTTCGTGCAGCAGAT
This sequence comes from Blastocatellia bacterium, assembly GCA_023265235.1. Lineage (GTDB taxonomy): Bacteria > Acidobacteriota > Blastocatellia > Chloracidobacteriales > JADJPF01 > JADJPF01. The sequence continues at coordinate 1,738 of JAHFUF010000532.1, read as the reverse complement.
TTTCAAGCGCGGCACCTCCTCTACGCACTTAATCTTGGTGAACCTTATAGGGTAGCTAGAGCATTAGCCTTAGATGTGATACATGCTGCTGGTGGAGGTGGACATTGCAAAGATGAATCAGAAAAACTTGTGCAAACTGCTCTAGCTTTAGCAGAAAGGATTCATCACCCACATGCCTTAGCAGTTGCAACACTTACAGCAGGTGCGGCAGCTCATCTTATAGGTAACTGGCACAAAGCCAAAGACCTTTTAGAGCGTGCTGAGGCTATTTTACGAGAAAATTACACTAGAATCTATTGGGAGCTAGATGTAATTCAAATTTATTTATTGCGCTCTTTGTATTTTATGGGAGAGATTAAAGAACTAGCTTTGCGCCTACCTCCACTACTTAAAGATGCTAAAGAGCGTGGAGATATGTCTGCAATTACTTTACTAAGAACTAGGTTTTATATTGTTAACCTAGCTGAAGATCATGTAATAGAAGCTAAAAGAGAATTACATTTAGCCCTGCAAGAATGGTCACATAGAGGTTTCCAACTACAACATTACTGGGAATTATTCGGAGAAGTAGAGGTCTATCTCTACAATGGTGACTATTATGCTGCTTGGGAATTGCTGGAAAGCTATTGGAATACCTTAAACAAGTCGTTACTTTTTAGAATACAGGTTTTCCTTATAGAAACATTTCATTTACACGCCCGTGTTGCTATTGCTGTTGGGTGCAATAGTACAGAAAACAGTGAATTTTTACGTATCGCACAGCAAAGTATAAAGCGAATTGAGCAAGAAAAAATGGCCTGGGGTAATGCCTTAGCTAGCCTTATTCGTGCAGCACTAGCATCAATTCATAAGGATACTAAAAAGGCAATAGAAGCTTTAGCAGCAGCAGAAGTAACTTTTGAAGTAGCAGAAATGGCACTTTATGCTACTGTAGCAAGATATTGTCGTGGTTTACTAATTAGTAGCGAGCAAGGCAAACAATTAACTGATGATGCTATTAATTGGATGACCAAACAAGGAATTAAAAACCCTATACGAATGATAGCTTTGCTTGCCCCTGGTAAATGGCAATCATAATGTAGGGGCGAACCTATGTGTTCGCCCTCTTTGCTCTTAATTATAAAAAAGGGCGAACACATGTTTAAGAAGGGCGAACACATAGGTTCGCCCCTACATTTGTGTGGTGTTTTATATTTTTCACCAATTTACAAAAAATATCTCCTTATTCCTGATAATGTCTATTCTATAAATGAACCTGTTAAGTAAAAAAATTATTGAGCAAATAAAATCAAAGCCAATCTCTTTTCATGATTTTATGAAAATGTCTCTTTATGATAGTGAGTTTGGTTATTATTTTAGCTCTAAAGAAAAAATTGGTCGTAGCGGGGATTTCTACACTTCATCAAATATTAGTTCTGTTTTTGGTTCTCTACTTGCCAAACAATGCTTAGAAATGCATTGCAAATTAATAAATATACCACTAGAGGAAATACATAAATCTAATCGTATTTTAACCATTATTGAAGTAGGAGCAGGGACAGGACAGCTAGCCTTTGATATTCTTTATGCACTAGAAAATGAATATGACTTTCCCCTAAAAAGGGTTGAGTATTTAATCCAAGAAATTAGCCCTCTTATGCAATTACGTCAGCAAAACCTGCTTGCTCCATTTGCGGCTCAAGTACAATGGATAAGCTTTGATAAGCTAGAAAATCATTCTCAAAGAGCAATAATTATT
>JAHFUF010000531.1 GCA_023265235.1 Blastocatellia bacterium | reverse complement strand
CACTACGCCACCTTAACCCTGTAAGTGTTGGGCTTAATTGTGCTACAGGGCCTAGAGATATGACTGATCATATACGCACTCTAGCAGAATTAGCTGATGTTGCCGTAAGTTGTGTTCCTAATGCTGGTATTCCTCAAGAAGGGGTTTTTACAGAAACTCCAGAAATGATGTGTGATGTACTAGGCTATTTTATGGAAAAAGGTTGGATGAACCTAGTTGGTGGCTGTTGTGGCACTACTCCAGAACATATCAAACATATAGTTGAATTAGCAAAAGGGAAAAAACCTCGTACTATTCCACGTTGGCAAGGCACACAGGTTTCTGGGATTGAATATTTAAAAATTGAAGAAGAAAATCGCCCCTACCAAGTTGGCGAGCGAATGAATGTTTTGGGTAGCCGAGCCTTTAGAGAATTAATCGCTAATGGCAAATATGAAGAAGGTGCTGAAATTGGCCGTAATCAAGTAAAAGCTGGTGCTGCGATTTTAGATGTCTGTCTACAAGACCCTGATCGCGATGAAATGACAGACATTCTAGCATTACTAAAACATGTAGTGAAAAAAGTTAAAGTGCCAATTATGCTTGACTCCACTGACCATAAAATTTTTGAGCAAGCATTAAAATTAATTCAAGGTAAAGCAATACTTAATTCTATTAACTTAGAAAATGGCGAAGAACGTTTTGAACAGGTCTGTCCTATTGCTCATAAATACGGCTGTGCAGTCGTAGTAGGCACAATTGACGAGGACCCAACGCAAGGAATGGGCGTTACAGTTGAGCGTAAAGTAGAAATCGCTGGACGCTCTTATAAATTACTTACAGAAAAATATGGCATACTTCCTGATGATATTATTTTTGATCCACTAGTTTTTCCCTGTGGCACTGGCGATGTTAACTACATTGGTTCAGCCGAACAAACCATTAAAGGCATTACAGCTATAAAACAGCATTTCCCAAAAACAAAAACTATTTTGGGGATAAGTAATGTTTCTTTTGGTCTTCCTAATGCAGGGCGTGAGGTGCTTAATTCTGTTTTTCTATATCACTGTGTTAAAGCAGGACTAGACCTAGCTATTGTCAATTCTCAAAAACTAGAGCGTTACCCTTCAATTCCAGAAGAACAACGAAAACTTTGTGAAGACCTAATCTTTTGGCATGGTAATGACCCTGTAGCGGCATTTTCTGCTTATTTCAAAGACAAAAAAGCTATAAAAAAAGTTGTAATTGAAAACCGCACAGTCGAACAAAGGCTTGCTGACAATATAATCCAAGGTTCAAAAGAGGGCTTGATTGATAACCTAAAAGAAGCCTTAACAAAATATGAACCCTTACGTGTTATTAATGGGCCATTAATGGATGGAATGAACGAAGTAGGACGATTATTTAATAATAACGAACTCATTGTGGCTGAAGTGTTGCAAAGTGCCGAAGCAATGAAAGCCGCAGTTGCCTTTCTTGAACCGATGATGCCTAAAAATGAAGGTAGTGGCAAAGGTAAAGTTATCTTAGCCACAGTAAAAGGCGATGTTCATGATATTGGCAAAAACTTAGTAGAAATTATATTAGGTAATAACGGTTATGAGATTATTAACCTTGGTATCAAAGTCACTTCAGATAAAATTATTGAAGCAGTAAAACAACACAAACCTGACATTATTGGTTTGTCTGGTTTGCTAGTAAAATCTACTTTGGAAATGGTAAATACCGCCCAAGACCTGGCTGCAATAGGAATTAACACTCCTATTATGGTTGGTGGTGCGGCTTTAACCAAACGTTTTACCCTAACAAGAATTAAACCTGCTTATCAAGGACTAGTAGTTTATGCTAAGGATGCAATGAATGGCTTAGAGTTAGCAAACAAAATTCAATCTCCTACAGGCACGGAAGAGCTAAAGAAATCCACTGCGGCTGAAGCTGAAGCCATTCATACACCAGCAAAACCAGCAGAATCTGCCCAAGAAAAACTAGTAATTGATCGGTCTATTTCCTTAAACCCTGCACCTGATTATATTGAACATATTGAAGCTAATGCCCAACTAGAAGAAATTTGGGAGCTTGTTAATCCTAAAATGCTTTATAACAAGCATTTAGGTTTTCGTGGTAATTTTGCTGAAATGGTCGCAGCAGGAGATGAAAAGGCAGTCAAGCTCTTTGAACAAGTCAATGCTGTAAAACAAGAGGTTATAGAAAAAGCCTACTTTAAGCCTCAAAGTATTTATCGTTTCTTTAAGGCTAATGCTGATGGTAACGACCTTGTTATCTATAACCAACAGGGTAAAGAGTTAACTAGGTTTCATTTTCCACGTCAATCACGAGGCTGGCAACTTTGTATCAGCGATTTTGTTAAACCAAAAGCTTTAGGAATGGGTGATGTTGCTTTCTTTGTCACAACTTGCGGTCAAGGAATTCGTGAACTATCAGAAAAGCTCAAAGAACAAGGTGAATACTTAAAGTCTATTATTATTCAGATGTTAGCAATAGAGAGTGCTGAAGCTTATGCAGAACTTGTACATAAAAAGATTCGTCGTGCTTGGGGCATTGCTGACGATCCAAGTTTAACAAAAGAAGACATTTTCCGTGCTGATTACCAAGGAGTGAGAGTTAGTTTTGGTTATCCAGCTTGCCCAAGACTAGAAGACCAAGCTTTACTTTGGGAGTTGTCAAAACCTGAGCGTATTGGACTAAATTTAACTGAAGGCTATATGATGGAGCCTGAAGCTAGTGTTTCAGCACTAGTTTTTCAACACCCTCAAGCACGTTATTTTGCTGTTACCGCAGAAGATGTAGCTATGTTTGAAGCATCAATGTCTGTTACTCAATAGATAGGTGGTTAAACTATGACAAAAAGGTTAGAAGAAGCAATAGCTGAAGCATCTAAATTGCCTAACCAACATCAAGATACTTTAGCAACAATAATATTGGAAGAAATAGCAGCACAAGAACGTTGGGATATAGCTTTTTCTTCTAGTCAAGAACAATTAACAAAATTGGCTGATGAAGCTTTAGCCGAGTTTCGCCAAAATAAAACTAAGCCTATGGAAAAAAGATCCTTCTCATCCTAGTCTGCAATTTAAGCCAATTCAGTCTAATAAATCTGTCTATTCTGTTCGTATAGATAGGGATTGGCGAGTACTTGGAATCAAAGAAGATGGTGGTTTTATGATTTGGTTTTGGATTGGGTCACATTCTGATTATGATAGACTTATTGGTCAACTCTAAATAGTAATCTTAAAAGTAGTCTCAAAATTTTAATCACTTAATTTTTATAACATAGGTGTGTTTATGAATATTCAAATTTTTCAACGAATCTTTGCTTTAATACTATTTTTTGCTTTTCTTACAAGCTCTGTGCTCATTACTAGGGCTGATGAAGGAATGTGGATTTTTGGTAATCCACCACTAAAACAACTAAAGGAAAAATATAATTTTTCCCCAGATCAAAATTGGCTAGACCATGTACGGCTCTCAGCCGTGCGATTTCCTGGTGGTTCAGGGGCTTTTGTTTCTGCTAATGGACTGGTATTAACCAATCATCATATTGTGCGTTCAACACTAGCCAAACTCTCTACTTCTGAACAAAATTTATTAAAAACAGGCTTCTATGCTCCTACTTATGCTGATGAGCTAAAATGCCCTGACATAGAATTAAACGTCTTAGTTTCATTAGAAAATATTACTGGCCATATCCAAACTGTCACTCAGAGTGCAAGCAACGCTAAGACAGCAGAAGAACAGCGCAAACTAGAGATTGCAAAAATTGAAAAAGAGTCTTTGGAAAAAACTGGGCTAAAATCTAATGTTGTTTCCTTTTATGAAGGTGGCGAATATTGGCTCTATCGCTATAAAAAATATACTGATGTAAGAATGGTTTTTGCTCCAGAAGCCCAAGCAGCCGAGTTTGGCGGTGATTATGATAATTTTACCTATCCTCGTTATGCACTAGATTTTTCCTTTGTTAGAGTTTATGAAAACGATAAACCAGTTAAACTAGAACATTATTATCGTTGGAACCCTCGCGGAGCAGAAGAAAATGAATTAATTTTTGTTATAGGTAATCCTGGCTCAACAGATAGGTTACGTACAATAACGCAAATTGAGTATCAACGTGATATTTCTAACCCTATTGCATTAAAAAGCTTAACTCGCCAGCGAGACCTATTAGTTAAATATTCTGCTTTAGGCACAGAACAAGAGCGTCGCGCTTCAGATACAATTTCTGGCCTTAATAACACTCTAAAACGCTTAAATGGTCAACAAGAAGGCTTACTTACAGCTAAGTTAATGCAACAAAA
>JAHFUF010000530.1 GCA_023265235.1 Blastocatellia bacterium | reverse complement strand
TGGATGGGAAAAGAACTTGGCACTATCCAAACACAACAAAATAAATTATCAGAAAACCGTGTAGCTTTGCTTGATAGTAACTCAAGAATGGTTTTATCTCTTTGGCCATTGGTACAAGCCGCTCAGCCTCTATCAGGAGCAAGGGAGGAATTGTTTTTCCTAACAGGTAGGGGCCGTCATGGAGCAAAATTAATTACTTTACCAACAGGTTTTGAGCGACAAGATGAAACTGTTTGGGAATGGTGCCAAGCAAACTTTTTTGATGGTGCCGAAGAATCTTCCTACAATACTCAACACGAAAAAGCACCTTATTTAGGGTTAATGGCTTTTACTAGCGCAGATGCAGATCTATTTTTTGGACGTGAACGTGAGACAGAAGCTTTTCTAAATCGGTTGAAAATACAATCATTACTGACAATAGTTGGTACTTCTGGAGCAGGAAAAAGTTCATTTTTACAAGCAGGAGTATTTTCAGAACTACCTAGTAACTGGCAAACTATTACACTTAGACCAGGTGCGACACCAATAACTACGCTACTTGCCAAATTAAACAAAGAGTTTGGCGTTTTTAGCCAAGAATTAAAACAAGAGCTTACTACAGACCAAAGGTTTTTAGGCAAATATCTACAATCAGTAGCAGAAAAAAATAACACTACAATCTTGCTTTTTGTTGATCAATTTGAGGAGCTTTTTACACTTTGTCCTGACTTGTCTGAGCGTCAATTTTTTGCTTCAATGCTAGCTCAAGCCGCGCAATCAGCCGAAGAACCTATACGAGTGGTACTGGCTTTAAGAGATGATTTTTTAGTTAGAGCCAAACAACTTCCTGCCTTAAAAGAACGCTTAACTCAAGGCTTAGAAGTTTTAACCACTCCAGTACAAGAAGATTTACTCAGGATTTTACTTACTCCAGCACAAAGAGTTGGCTATCAGTTTGAGGATGAAACTTTAGCTAAAGAAATAGTTGCATCTGTGGTTGATCAAATAGGAGCTTTGCCCTTACTAGCTTTTACTGCTGCAAAACTCTGGGAGCTAAGAGACAGACATTTTAAGCAGTTATTAAGAAAAACCTATTTAGGAATGGGTGGGGTTGGTGGAGCACTTGCCCAACATGCTGAATCAATGCTGTCAACAATGAATAATGGTCAACAAAGGCTTGTTCGAGAAGCATTGCGACAGTTAGTGACTAGTGAAGGTACTAGGGCGGTTTTAACTAAAACAGAGTTGATGCGCTTGTTAGGTGATAGTCAAGAAGCTGAGAGTGTAATAGAAAAACTAATTTCTGCCCGATTGCTAGTTGTCTCTGAAGGGGAATTGGGGCTAGAACGTGTGGAAATTGTTCATGAAGCTTTGTTAATTGCTTGGCCAAGGTTAGTACAATGGCAACAAGAAGAAAAAGAAAACACAAGACTTCGTGATCAATTACGTATTGCTGCTAGACAATGGCAAGAAAGAGGTCAAGTAAAAGGTTTGCTTTGGCGTGATGAAGCTTTAGCCGAGTATCAACTTTGGCAAGCGCGTTATAGTGGCAAACTAACAGAAGTTGAAGAAGCTTTTGCTATCGCTAGCTTGTCAGAGGCTAGGCGAGGACAGCGTAGGACTAGGCTTATAGTCTCAGCTATTTTACTTGGGCTGATTGTCGGGCTTATAATCCTGTTTCAACAACGCCAACTAGCAGAAGAAAGTGCTAAACAAGCCTTAGCAGAAAAGCAACGTGCAGAGGAAAGCTCTAAACGTGAAGAGGAAAACGCTAGACAAGCTTTAATAGAAAAACAGCGTGCTGAAGAAAGCACTAAAGAAGCTAATTTTGAAAGGCATCGCGCTGATGAGCAACGCCAACTAGCAGAGAGTAGCGAAATAGAAGCTACTCACCAAACTAAACTAGTAAAAATTAGTAACCAAAAAGTCCAGCGCCAATTATTAGAACTTTATGAGGAACGAGGTAGAAAGGAAATTCTACTGGGTAACCCTATGGTCGCAGCACTTTATTTAAGCGAAGCTTATCGTTTAGGTAAAACTAGCCCATCGTTAAAGTATTTATTGGCAGATTCTATGCGTGCTTTAGACGCGCAAATATTTTCTTTAGAACATGGTAAAGAACGTGTTTCTTTAGCTGAATTTAGCCCTGATGCTAGTAGAGTTTTAACAATAGGTAATGATGAAACAATAGGTAGTGATGCTACAGTAGGTAATGAAGCTACAGCTATACTTTGGCAAGCTAGTAGTGGGAAAATCATCAAAACCCTATCAGTTTATAATGGTAGCGAAGCTTTTGCTCGGTTTAGCCCTGGTGGTAAGTTAATAGCTATGGCAGGAAGCAGTAATTGTAACTGTGCGCAAGTGTTTGATGCTTTAGATGGTACCTTGTTACATACCCTGCAAAAGCATACATCAAAAGTTGTTTCAGTAAATTTTAACCCTAAAAACAATCAAATTCTTAGTGCTAGCCGAGATGGTGTATTAAATATTTGGGAAGCTAGTAGTGGAAACTATTTGTTTTCCTTAAAAAGAAAAAATGAAGAAAAACGACCTAGTTTTCTATATTTAGCAGAATTTAACCCTCAAGGTACAAAAATAGTAACAGTAGATGGTGAAGGGATGAAGGTTTGGGGGTTGAAAGAGCGTTCGCTATTAAGTAAGATTGATTACGAGAAAAAAATAAATTCTGTTGCCTTTAGCCCTGATGGAACACGTATCATTACAGCTAGTGAAGATAACACAGCTAAGATTTGGGATAGTGAAACAGGTAGATTAATTATTAGTCTAGAAGGCCATAAAAGTAACGTTTATTGGGCAGAGTTTAACTCTTTAGGAACAAAAGTAGTTACAGCTAGTGCTGATAGTACTGCAAAAATTTGGGACATTAGCAATGGAAAAACAATAGGCTCAGTAATTTCTTTAGAAGGTCACTTGGAAATTGTTAATACTGCACATTTTACCCCTGATGGTACAAGAGTAGTTACTACTAGTAGTGATTTTACAGCTAAGGTTTGGGATAGTACTAGTGGGCTTCCGCTCACTACTTTTCAAGGCCACAAAGGAAATGTTTACAGTGCAGCAATTAGTAGCAATGGCAAAAGAGTAGTTACTGCTAGTAGTGATGGTAGTGCTAAGATCTGGGATACTACTTATGACAAATTAAGGTTTACTTATGAAGCTAGCCAAGCTCAAGGTCTATATGGTCTTTTTGCCAGTAAAGAACCGCGTGTGATTACTACTGATAGTAGTGATAAAGTCAAAATTTGGGACGCTATTAATAATAAACTTTTAGTAGAACTAAGTTTGCCAATTACTGGTATTACCTTAGTAGAGTTTAACCCTAGTGGTAGACACTTGGTTACTGTTGATTATAGAGATTCAGTAAAAATTTGGGATACTAAAACAGGAGGGATGTTACTTAGCTTGGATGGTAGTACTGCGGCTTTTAGCTCTGATAGTAAATATTTAGCTACGGTTGCTAAAGACAAAAATATTAAAATATGGGATAGCGAAACAGGAAAATTAGTAAAAACCTTTCCTAGTAACTTAAATTCAGTTAATTCTATTCGTTTTAGCCCAAATAGTAATTATCTAATTGTTGCTGGAACATCAGGTAAGGAAAGAAATATTGGACAAGTCGCGCAGGTTTTAGAGATTACCACAGGCAAAGTCATTACTAGCTTTACTGGTCACCAAAGGAAGATCACTTCAGTAGAGTTCAGCCCTGATGGTAGTAGGGTTGTTACAGTAAGTGAAGACACAGTAAAGGTTTGGGATGCTACTAATGGTAAACCTCTACCTTCTTTAGAGGATGATAAAGGGATAGTTTATTTGGTACGTTTTAGCCCTGATAATACAAAGCTAATTACTACTAATAATGATAAAACAGTAAAGCTTTGGGATAGTGCTACTGGTCGAATGCTTGCATCGCTTGAAGGTCATCGTAATGGGATTGATAACGCGTATTTTAGTAGTGATAGCAAACAGGTTATTACTACTAGTAGAGATAGAACAGTAAAGATTTGGGATATAAGTTCAGAAACTCGCTCACCACAAGAAATCTCTAAGCTAGTTAGTCGCTTAGTCCCTTTTCGCTTAAATGAAGGGCTTTTAATTCCTACTAAGCCAAATATAAACATTAAATAGGCTTATTGGGAATTATTTCCTCTTTCTATTTTACACTAATAGTGTTTTTTATATTGCGAAAAGTCAAATTAATACGAGGCTGTACAGGTTTTCTAGTTTTTGGAATTTGGTGTTTCCAAAAATGCTGAGTAGTGCCTTTCATAATTAACAAACTGCCATGAGTTAGCT
>JAHFUF010000042.1:9700-14562 GCA_023265235.1 Blastocatellia bacterium | reverse complement strand
ATGCTTTGTCCTCATTATTTACAGGTGCAGTCATTTTTACAGTAGTAGTTTTTTTTGTTTGCTTAGCTTGGGCTTCCATCTCACTTAGAACACGAGAAAACCTAGGGATATTACTTAGTTCGTACCATTTACCATTCCCTCTACAAATTTGATCAGTTTGAGTTAAGCGACCTTCCCATAACCAAGCTTCTATAGTTTCTTCTGTAAGGTCTTCATAGAATTGACCATCAACATTGATCTTCCATAAATTAACACTTAAATCAATAGTTGTAGGGGTTTTTGCTAGTGAGCCAGTATTAGCTTCCACAGATCTAGCTATAGTTACTTCTGTTGGGACTGGTGCGGTTCTAGCTACTACAGAAGCTTGTAACGGTTGAGCAGAATAAGCTTGAGTTGCTGCTGTGCTTGACAGCCCTAGGGTTGCTTCTTCTACTAATTGACCAGTATTAGGTTTAGCTTTTTCTGATACATAGGAAAGCATTTTATAACTATCTGTTTCTAGTAATGGATCTATAGCCGTTTCACTAGATGTATAGCCAAAAGTGTTTAATAACGGGCCAGTTTGAGATTTAGGTTGTTCTACATATTCACTAATAATTGGTTCTACTTTTGCGTTTGCTCCTAAATTACGTAATTTTTCAGCTATTTTATTAGCTTCTTCTTGAGAGCGAGTTTTTTTAACCGTGACCCCTTTGGCAGCAATTAGCTGTTCTGCTTGACTAGCAGTAATACCAAAATCTTGTTGTAACCCTTGGAGTAACCGTAGCCTTATTGCATCACTAGTATCAAGCAAACCATGAAATACAACTTTCCATTGATTAGCATTAGGGTTAAGTGCTGCATCAAGTTGTTCTATTAGCTCGCCTACAGTGCGCTGACGTCGATCAGGGCTTTTTTCTAAAGTTTGCATTATCACTCGTGTTAATGGTTCTGGGAGACTAGGGCAAGCCTCTATTAAAGGTTTAGGTGCTTGAGTGACATGTAAAATTATTAACCCAGGAGCACTAGCGGCCTTAAAAGGTACTTCTCCTGAAAGCATTTGGTAAAACATTATTCCTAAAGAGTAAATATCTGTACGATGATCTATTTTATCTCCACTGCATTGTTCTGGAGACATATAGGTGGGAGTACCTAGTAGTGCTCCTGTTTCTGTTAGGTTGGTATGTTGTTGGTTATCTCTAAGTTTAGCAATACCAAAATCAAGTACACGGGCAACTTCTTGGCCATCAACATTTTCTACCATTATATTATCAGGCTTAATATCTCTATGAACTACTCCTGCTTTGTGTGCCGCCGCAATACCAGCACAGATTTGTTTAGCTAAGTGTAAGAACTGATTTAAGGGTAATTTATTTCCTGCACGTTCTATTACTCGGCGTAGCGAAACACCTTCTACATATTGCATTACTAAGTATGATGTACCATCTTCAGTTTGGCCAAAGTCTATTACTGATATAGCATTAGGGTGATTGATTCGTCCTGTAGCTTGAGCTTCACGGCGAAAACGATCATAAGCGGCTGGGTGTGATTCTACTAGGTTTTGCAAAAGAACTTTAATAGCAAATTTCTTGTTAACAGAGGTATGTTGACTAAGATAAACTGCTCCCATTCCTCCACGACCAATACATTTTTCCAAAGTATATTTGCCATCTATTACAGTGCCAAGCAAATGATCTGCAATATGTTTGCCTCCATCAAACGTACAGGGGATATTATTGTCAGAGAAATCTTTTTTGCATTTCAAGCACTGTTTCATAGAAAACTCCCTTACAGAAAAACCACTAGTCACGAAACTTACGTTATCTAAACTTAAACTTTAATAAAACTTTTATTATATTTTACAGAAAAATATAATAAAGCCAACTAATAACTGAACAATTATAAAAACTATGGCTAGAAAATATATTAAGTAGACTATTATATAGCTATATTGCGTAAGATAATAATTTAGCGATAAAGCTTAACACCAACCTTTGGACACATATCAACTATTGGACAAGACAAGCATTTTGGCCTATTAGCAACACAAATATGTTTACCAAAAGGCACTAGCACACGATTTATTTCTATCCAATATTTTTTAGGTAATTTTTCTTCTAACGCTAACAAGGTTTTTTCTGGATTGCTAGTTTGTACGTAATCCCAACGGTTGGTAACTCGATGAACATGAGTGTCTACTCCAATTTTAGCTTCCCCTTTAGCAATACCCATTACAAGGTTGGCACATTTAGGGCCAACACCATTAAATGATAATAATATTTCTGGTTTACAGGGTAAGTTACCATTATACTCTGTCATTATCCTTTGGCTAATTTGAAAAATTTGTTCTGCTTTACGCTCATGAAATGTACAAGATTTAATTAAGTGGTCAATTTCTGTTTTACTTAGACGACTAACTTCGGTAGGTGTTTTTGCTTGAGCAAAAAACTGTCGTGCTACTGGTAGCATTACTTCGTCTAAGGTGCGAATAGAAATAATACAAGCTACTAGTAGTTGAAAAGGTGAGCCAAAACCTTCCTTAGCTAGTTCAAATAGACCTGCTTTAGGGAAAGGCTCAACTGCTTTAGTAATTAACTCTATAGCTAAGTCAATGTTGAATGTAGGCATATGGATAAATTAAATAATTTTAAAATTTCACTCTGTCAAATGCCAGTAATTGCTGGTCGTCCTGATCTTAACCGCGATTATATTATTAAAGAAATAGAATCAGCCCATAACTCGGACTTAATTGTTTTTCCAGAAATGTCTGTTACTGGTTATATTGTTGGTGATTTGTATGATGATGATTATTTTATTAGGGATGCGCAGAGGTGTAATGAACAAATCCGTGTTGCTACTAAGGGAGGGGCTACTGCTATTTGGGGAAATATTACGCTAGATATTAAAAATAAAGGAGAAAATGGGCGACTAAGAAAGTTTAACACTGCTTTAATAGCACAAAATGGTAAATGGATAGGCTATACATATAAAACTTTACAACCAAATTATAAAATTTTTGACGATGATCGTCATTTTTACTCTACTAGGAAGGTTTTTGAAGAAGAATTACAAAATATAGGTTTAGAAAATGAGTTAAATAGCTTAAATATTCAAGATTATTTTTTACCATTTGAACTGCAAACAAAAATAGGGGATATAAAACTAGGAATAATATTATGTGAAGATATGTGGTATGAAGATTATGCTTATAATCCCACTAAATATCTTGTTGATAACGGTGCAGAGCTTATTATTAACATTTCTGCTTCTCCTTGGTCTTGGCAAAAGAATAGAAAACGTCATGAAATAGTAAAAAATCTATTATTAACAGCTAAAGTTCCATTTGTTTATGTTAATAATACAAATATTCAAAATACAGGTAAGAATATTGTAGTTTTTGATGGTAGTTCTACGGTTTATAACCCTGAAGGTGACATTGTTTTTGCTATTCCTGCTTATGAAATAGGAACGCGAGAGTTAACTTTTACTCCTGATATGCCGATAGTTCTAACATCACCTCCTAATGACACAAAAGAACTTTATCAAGCTCTTAGTTGTGCTATTAGAGAGTATTTTAAGACCTTACCCCCTAATCGTCGTAAAGTAGTAGTAGGTGCTAGTGGGGGTATTGACTCAGCTTTAACCCTAGCTCTTTATGTTGATGTGCTAGGGAAAGAAAACGTAATCGCCATAAATATGCCATCGCAGTTTAATAGTGAAGTTACTAAGTTGATTGCTGAAGAACTTGCTAAAAACTTGGGTATTAATTACGAAGTGCGACCAATTCAAGAAATAGTAGATCTAATTGCTGCAAAAACTGGAGTTGAAGCAAATACTGCAAATTATGAAAATATTCAAGCTAGAACTAGAATGGAGATTTTAGCAGCACGGTCACGGGCTTTTGGTGCAGTATTTAGCTCTAACTGGAATAAAGTAGAAGCAGCTTTTGGCTATGGTACGCTTTATGGTGATATGGCAGGGTTTGTTGCTCCTATTGGAGATTTGATTAAACGAGAAGTCTATCAACTAGCAGATTACTTAAATAAAGTTGTTTACAAACAAGAAGTTATTCCAAAAGGCTGTTTTGAGATTGCTCCTACAGCAGAACTACGTGAAAATCAGCGCGATCCTTTTGATTATGGTAATTTAGAACGTAGGGGTTATCACGATGAAATGGTAAGAGCTTTTACAGATTTTAGGCTTAACCCAGAATGGTTTTTAGAAAAATATGCTCAAGGTACTTTAGAAAAAGAATTAAAGCTAGCTCCTAGTACTTTAACTAGCCTTTTTCCTTACACATCTGATTTTATTAAAGACTTGGAAAAACATTGGCAATTATTTCATGGCTCTTATTTTAAGCGTATCCAAAGCCCTCCTGTGCCAATTGTAAGCAAAAGAGCTTTTGGTACAGACCTGCGAGAGTCCATACTCTCAGCACATTTTACTAGTCGCTATTTGGAGTTAAAAAGATTTTTGCTATCTCAACAAAAGAAAAGAAAAATAGCAATTTTTGGTGGCAGTTTTAATCCTGTAGGCAAACACCATCGTCAAATAGCAGAAAATTTAATAGAACGCTTTGATTTAATAATTATTGTTCCTTGTGGTATTCGTACAGATAAATTTTCTGTAAGTGCTATTTCTTTAGAACATCGTCGAGAGATTGTTAAAAGGGGGTTTGAAGGACTAGAAAAAATAGAGTTTGATTTTTTTGACTTAGACAATGATACCTATACTCCTAATTACTTGCTAGACGAGCGTTACCAAAAGCGTTTTCCTAGTGAAAAAGTTTGGTATGTAGTAGGTGGTGATATTATTACTGGCGGGCGAAATAAAAAATCAGAAATTCATAGGGTTTGGCAACATGGTGAAGAAATTTGGCAAAG
>JAHFUF010000042.1:8718-9690 GCA_023265235.1 Blastocatellia bacterium | reverse complement strand
TGGCAAAGGCTTAATTTTTTAGTAATAGTGCGTCCAGGTTATTTAGTCGAACCAGAAGATTTACCTAAGTCTACTCAAGTTATGGAAATAGAAAACTTGTTTGGCTCTGGTAGCCTAATTCGTGAATATTTAGCCGAAGGAAAACCTATTGATGAACTAGTAGTTCCAAGCGTAGCAGAATATATAAACCAACATAAACTTTATCAAAAATAATAATTGTGAAAGTTTTCACAAAATTTTCTTGCGCTTTTTATTTAGTAGGTGTATTTTATACACGAAGGTAGGAAACAAGTAGGAAATAAGCCCAGAGATAAACCACAAGGCTATTACCAATTGTCACTACATGACATTAAATGAGGTGTTTTTATGAGTAGTGAATTAGAAACCACCTACCAAATGGTTTTACAAGCAGAATATCCAGAAGATGTATTTGGTGCGCTATCTGGTGATGACAACACTAGAAAAGAACAGCTAAATACAATATATAAACAACTTGCAAAAGTGTTGCACCCTGATCGTTATCAAAACAACCTTGACGCACACAACAAAGCAGCAGAGGCTTTCCCGATTTTGTCAGGGCTTTATGAACGCGCTAAAACTAGGATTGAAAGAAAGGTTTATGGCTCAAGAAACCCTGATGAAGAAGAGCAAGTAGACTTTATTATTCAAACACGTAAGCAAGCATATCACCTACGCTCTACTTTAGCAGAAGGTGACTTGTCAGTACTCTATCAAGGTGATTTTGTTGATGAACAAGGCAAGACAGTAAAAATTGTAGCAAAAGTGATTCAAGATCCATCAGATAATGATTTAGCTCAAAATGAAATAAAAGTACTTAGAGTGCTTTTAGCTACGCCAAGCAAAGCTAGTAAACATTTACCTGTGTTTTATGATCAGTTTAAGACTACAGAGGGACAATTAGGTATAATTCTAAACTATTTAGAACAATACTATGATTTTTACTCAGTACAT
>JAHFUF010000042.1:0-8708 GCA_023265235.1 Blastocatellia bacterium | reverse complement strand
CAGTACATGAAAAATACAAAGATGGCATACCTGAAAAACATATGGTTTGGATGTTTGGTCGGTTACTTAGCATCGCAGGTTTTGCCCATAGTAAAGGTGTTGTACACGGTAATATAGAACCAGCACACGTAATGATTAGGCCAAAAGATCATAATTTATGCTTAATTGATTGGTCATATGCTGCCGTAAATCCTTTTCAAACAGGAGATGGCTTTAAGGTTTTTAATGAAGACTATAGTGCTCCAGAAGTAGCAGAGCGTAAAAAACCCATTCCATCTTCTGACCTTTATTCTATTGGTAAATGTATGATTTTTCTCTTAGGTGGAGATGTTAAAACTAATTCAATTCCTAATACAGTTGATGAGCGTTTACGCCGATTTATTAAGTATTTTGTGTTACCTAGCCCACTGCAACGTGCCCAAGACGCTTGGGAAATGCATGAACAATTAACTAAATTGATTGTGGAGTTGTGGGGGCCAAAGAAATTCTTAGAATTTAAAATGTAAGGGCAAACTGTTCGCCCTTTGTTTCTTATAAGAAAGGAGACCACTATGGGTGGAGGATATTATGATGGTGATGTAGGTGAACGAAGTCGTTCAACTCAACAAGAAGTCTTTACTTATCAAGGGTATAGCTCAGATCCTAATGCTGCAACCAATCGGCGTGAGTGCCATGCTGATTTAAATGTTAAAGGCAGAAAACGAGAATGTCGAGACTCTCCACAACATCCACTCACAACCCCAATTGTTGTAGCAATGGATGTTACGCGCTCTCGTGGTGATGATGCAAAAGTCATTTATAGCAAACTCCCTATGTTTATAGGTCAAATAATCCTAAAAGGCTATGTTCCTGATCCAGAGGTAAGCTTTTCTGCTATTGGTGACGCTAATTCAGATAATGCACCAATTCAAGTCGGACAATTTGAGTCTGATAACCGATTAGATGAGACATTAAGCAAAATTTGGTTAGAAGAAGGTGGTGGCGGCACTGGGCAAGAATCTTACGAATTAGTAGCCTATTATTTTGCTAAGCATTCAATACTAGATTCTATTGCACGAGGTAAGAGAGGGTATTTCTTTTTTGTAGGTGATGAAGGTTTTTATAACAAAATTGATAAAAACCATATCAAAAACTACATAGGCGATGATGTAGCAGAAGACGTTCCTGCATCACAAATTTTTGCTGAGCTACAAGAAAAATATCAGGTTTTTTTTATCTATCCACAAAAAACTTGGCAAGAAAGAAAAGGTGATATTGACGCAGAAATCAAAAAACGGGTTGAGGCCGCAGGCGGGCTTTATGAAGGCGTAGATATTCGTGCTTCACTTCTATGGAATAACCGTAATGACCTTGATTTACATATAGTTACACCAGCAGGATATCATATTTATTATGGTGACAAACGCGCTCCTTGTGGAGGCTGGCTAGATGTGGATATGAACGTGAGTGGTGAAACTACTAAGCCTGTAGAAAACATTCGCTGGAAAAAAGGCGATGCTAAAAAAGGGCGTTATCAAGTTTATGTCCAAAATTATCGCTTTCATGAAAGAAGTCAAGCTCCAACACATTTTAAGGTAGAACTTGAGATAAACGGAGAAGTTAAGCATTTTGAAGGACAAACACTTGCTGGTAAATTTGGCTCAGAAAGTAATGTTGATGTTTATGAGTTTACCTATGATCCAAACCTACGCCCAATAAGCGCAGGTGAGGAAGACAAATATGCAGGCTATGATGATGCAACTATTAAACGTCAATGGGCTAGTGTAATTCCACCAGAAAACATTTTACTTATTGACGATCCTCAAGGAATTGTAGATGTAATGCTAGGAGCATTAGCCTTAGTAGAAGGCACTTCCGATCTAGATACTTACCTAGTAGATATGCAAGGTCGAGGTCAAACAGAAATACGCCAAGGTCAAACTAGGAAAGCCCTAGAAGGTCTAGCTACTAGTGCTTCTGCTACAGCACTGACCAAAATTGAAGGTAGTGGACTACCTAGCAAAGATTTAGGTAAAAAACGTGGTGGAAAATCCAAACGATTGTAATTAATAGCAGTAGGGGCGAACTGTTCGCCCTCTTACCTAGCAAAGATTTAGGTAAAAAACGCGGTGGAAAATCCAAACGATTGTAATTAATAGCAGTAGGGGCGAACCGTTCGCCCTTCTTTATCTTTTTTAAGAGGGCAGACACATAGGTCTGCCCCTACAAGAGGACGCATGCTAATAGCAACACTACCTGCTGTTCATCAAGAAAGGTTACTGACCCAAATTATCCAACACCCTCTGGTTAATGAAGTCCGTTATAACACAGGGGTTGTTTCTGCTTACTCACCAAAAGAAACCCTAATGCGGATTTTAGCCCTTACTGAACGTTATGAAAAAAGACTTTGGGTTGACCTAAAAGGTCGCCAATTACGCATTACAGAATGGGCTGCGCCTAATTATGGAAAAATAGTACTTAATCATGAAATCGAAGTAGATTATCCAGCTAAAGTTTATTTTCGTGGTAATGATTTTTCTGAGCTAAAAGTAGTACGTGGTAATGTTATTTATGTTGATCCTCCTCCTCGTTATGCTGTAGGGAGTGGCCAAGCAATTAATATTCATAGCGATAACTTAAGAATAAAAGGGTATTTTACTCCAGAAGACCTAGGATATATTGTTGCTGCTAGTGAGTTAGGGGTTAATAACTTTATGCTTTCCTTTGTGGAAATAATGTCTGATATAACCGAATTTCAAAGCCTTTGGCAAAAATACTCACCCAATATTAGTGTCAATCTAGTACTAAAAATTGAATCTCCTAAAGGGTTGGGGTTTATTAGTCAGTTTGAAGTTAACTCTATCCCTAATTGTACTTTGATGGCTGCTCGTGATGATTTAATGATTAATATTGGACAAAACAAGGCAAAAATCTTACTTGCACTAGAACAAATTATTAAGCGAGATCCTAAAGCAATTGTAGCGTCAAGGATTTTTGCTGGCCTAGAAAATGGCGGCACCATTTCAATGGGCGATTTAGCTGATTTAGCCTTAATGCAAAAGTTAGGTTATAGCCGTTTTATGCTTTCTGATGGAATTTGTAACCAACATTTTGATAAAGCTATTCAAGCGTGGGAAGATTTTTTATCTGTGTCTGATAACTTAGAATCACTAAAATATAGTGACTAGCAATGGCTAAATAATGACTAAACAAGCTTTTATAGTTGTTGGTCTAGGTTATGGCGATGAAGGCAAAGGAACAACAACAGATTATATTACTCGTAAATATCAAGCCCATACGGTCATTAGGTTTAATGGTGGCTCGCAAGCAGCCCATCATGTAGTTACTTCTTCAGGGCTTACCCATTGTTTTGCTCAATTTGGTTCAGGGACTTTAGTTAGTGGGGTACGAAGCTATCTTTCTTCTTATATGGCGGTTGATCCATTAGCTTTACTGGTCGAAAACCAAGCCTTACAAGAAAAAGGTGTCCAAGATGGGCTATCTAGGGTGATAATTGATGAAAACTGTTTAGTAATAACACCTTTTCACAAAATTATTAACCAAATGCAAGAAGTTTCTCGTGGAAATAAGCGTCATGGCAGTTGTGGTAAAGGTGTAGGACAAACAATCCTAGATAGTTATTACTTAAAAGATAAGGCTTTGTTTATCAAAGATTTATTAGACACTAGAGTAACTTTTCAAAAGTTAAAATTTTTATGGCAAATAAAACTAGATTTGGCTCAACAACTTGTTGCACAAGAATCTAATCAAGAACTACAACAATATTTAGAAAAGCTTAAGAACCCTCTCTATGTTGAACAACTCGCAGTAGCTTATAAAGAATTTATCCATAAGGTTACTATTGGTAATCAAGGTTTACTTACAGAGATCTTGTCTTTAGATGGAACAGTTGTTTTTGAAGGTGCTCAAGGGGTATTACTAGATTTTGAGCGGGGTTTTTGGCCATATGTAACAAAAAGCTGTACTACGTTTGATAATGCTGACAGGTTACTTGTGAAAAGTTCTTATAAAGGTAAGGTAAATAAACTAGGCGTTTTGCGTGCTTATAGCACTAGACATGGTGCAGGCCCTTTTATTACTGAAGATGAGACTTTAACTAAAGTAACCCCTGACTATCACAACGGGACAAATCCTTGGCAAAGCGTGTTTCGAGTAGGTTGGTTTGATTTATTAGCAGCAGATTATGCCTGTCAAATAGCTAAAAACTTAAATGCTTTGGCTATTACTAACCTAGATCGCTTAAGCAACTTGTCGAGTTGGAAAATTTGTACTAGCTACCGATATATAGGCGATAATGCTAGTTTATTAGACAGGTTTTTTGAACTCTCTCTCCAAGATAATCAGGTAGTAATCACTAGGATTAAAACACCTATCAAGACATCTCCTGAGTACCAAAAACAATTAGGCGAGTTATTAAAAGATTGTCAGCCTATTTATAAAATTTTTGAAATAGAAAAAAATGAAGACAGCCAAAAATACTTAAATTTTATTAGTGAAAAGCTAACTATTCCAATAAATATTCTTTCCTATGGTGTAACGGCGGAGGAAAAGCAGGAGGTTGATTTTTAATAGGGTTTGAGTGAGAGTAAATATTGATTTTGCTTAAAAAGTAAATTTTAGCTAAAACTACAAACCAATGTGTCTATCAAAAAATCAAAAGGAGATATTTCCAAAATATTTCTTTTTTACTGGGATATTTAAGTTTCTAGATAGACACATTAGTTGTCGCTATATATAAGTCGTAATTTTTTTGTAAAAACATGCAAAAATAAGCAAAAACTTCCGGGTTTCCGGAAAAGTATCAAAAAGTATAAGTAGAATGCTCTAAAAATACTTTTGTATTGCCCTAAAAACTATCTTAACAAGAGTTAGTGATGATAAAATCTCCAAGCAGACACATCGCAAACTAATTTAGTTAAAAAGTAAAGAAAAGTTAGTTGTAAGCTAAAAGACTCTTGCTTAACAGCATCAAAATATCAAACTTTTAAGTTTAAGTTATAGTGGTAAAACTTATGCATATACTAAAATTTTTCCTAATAATTTTGCTGGCACTCTTACTTACTAAACCAATTTCGGCAGATAATTTTGAAGCCGTTAAACCAAAACACCAAGCGGTTTTATCTGCTTTAGCTAAAAGAGATTATCCATTAGTTGAAAGTGAAATAAAAATAATTCAAGCTAAAGACTTAGAACTTTTTCGTATTAATAACTATGAATACTTGCTTGGCCGAGTGCAAGAAAAACGTGGAGATTTAGCTAATGCAATAAAAAGTTATAATTCTATAATTAGCCAGAATAGTTTATTAAGTGAATATGCTCGTTGGCACTTAGCCTTAATTGCTCGTCAACAAAAGGACTCTAGCTCTGAACGAGAGCACTTAAAAAAACTTATTGCTCAGTTTCCAGATAGCTTATTAAAACCTACCGCAGAACGACGCTTAGCCGATATTAACCTTAATAGCGGAAATAACGGAAACCTAGACTTAGCCTTACAATACTTTCGTGCTCGCGCCAATAGAGCAAATACTCTAGGGCGTGAAGCCTTAGGACAAGTTGGACTTATTTACTTACAACAAAATCAAAACCAAGCGGCTAGGACTGTTTTTGAACAACTATTAAACGGCTCAAAAGACGATCAAGCTTTACTATCGGCACAAAAACTTGATGAATTAGATCGATTAGAAAAACGTGCTGTTACAGAGGTAGACTTACTTGCTCGTGGACGAGTTTATTTGCTTAATCGTGACTCACAAAATACAAGGCTTGCCTATGAGCAACTTTTAGATCGGTTTCCTAGTAGTAGTTCGCTGGCAGAAGCTATTTTTTCTATTGGGCGTAGTTATTACATAGATTATGACTACACAAATGCTCTTAAGTGGTATGACCAGGTTTATAAAGATTTCCCTAGTACAAAGCAAGCAGAATTAGGACTTTATCAGGGTGGGCATGCTCATCAAAATATGGGACATTACCAAGAAGCTATATCACGCTACCAAAAATTAATTAACGAATATCCTAATAGTAATTGGGTGGATGGGGCACATTTAAATATAATAGACTCTTATCGCTCAGCAGGTAAATTAACAGATGCTCTAGATTGGTGCCGTCGTACCAACAAACGCTTTAGCTCTGAAGTCACGGGTCTTACAGCCCTTTTTAATCAAGCAAAGATTTATTTAACGAGTGAGGATTATAATCAAGCACTAGCTATTTTTACAGATTTACGTAATCAAAACCTTTCTCGTAATGCACCTGGGGCCACTAATCGTTCTGAAGTAGAATTTATGCGGGTTTACTGTTTAGAAAAACTAGGTAGAACAAGCGAAGCAATAGAAGGTTATTTGGCTTTTCCAGTTGACCGAAATAGTTACTATAGCAATAGAGCAACATTACGTTTAGAAGCACTTAACCGCGATGCTAAGGCTAAAGCTATTGTTAATAATAAATTGAAAGTATATTTAGAAAATGCTGAACGAGACTTATCTAGTAGTAGCTATGCGTCAGCAAAAAATCTTCTTAATCAAGCTTTGCGCTTAAGTGATAGTCGTAGTAATCAAGAATTAATAGAAATGCTACGTGAGTGTTATAAAAACCTGCCTAATTATAAGCGTTTTCTCACTTATAGTGTTGATACTGCTGGACGAAACTTACTTACTACTCACAGTCAAGTTGCTCGTTCTCATAGGGTACTAGCCGATGAGTTAATCTTTTTAGGGCTTTATGATGAAGGAGCCTTAGAACTTCGTGCTAGTAGTACAAAAGAATTAGCGAGCAACTCTTTAGAAAATGAATTGTTTGAAAAAGACGCTTTGACTAGTTCTTCTACTATTGAGAGCGACTATTTAGTAGATGTTTCTTCACAAGGACGGCGTGGTAGTCGTGGTCGTACAACTCCTAGAACTACTAGTAGTTACTCAATGGCTGTCTACTTAAATCGTGGTAGCCATGCTTTTGAAGCAATAAATTATGGTGAAAGTAATTTTGCTAGTGCTTTACCAGTAGATTTTCGACTAGAATTACTGGAAAGAAATATTGCAGAATTAATTTACCCTGCGCCCTATCGCGATGAAATGGCTAGTGCAGGCCAGGCACAAAGTGTTGATCCTCGTTTTATGCTAAGCATTGCTCGCCAAGAAAGCCGTTTTGATATTACAGCTAAAAGTCTTGCTGCTGCTCGTGGTATGTTTCAATTTATCCCTTCAACCGCAGAAGCCATAGGCAAAGATCTAAAAATTACTAATTTTAATCAAAATGACCTCTATTTACCTCCAATAGCAGTTAGTTTTGCTGGTCATTATATGGGTAATTTATTTGCAGAGTTTAAGAGTAATCCTTACGCAGTTGCCGCTAGCTATAATGGTGGCGAAGCAGCCGTTAGACGTTGGATAGCTCGTGCTAAAAGCAGTGAAGTAGATAGATTTGTCATTGAGGTTGGTTTTTTGGAATCTAAAGACTATGTTTATAAGGTAATGAATAACTATTGGGCTTATAATCAACTTTATAGCGAAACCCTAACTCCTTATGTAAAATAAGCTATACTTTATTTTACGAAACAAGACACCCAACAAATTAAAAATGGCAAAAACAATGAGACTATTAGTAATATATTTAATAATAACTTGTTTGATGATTCAGACATTTACTCAGGCGAACGCTCAGGCAAATAACCCAAAGCAATTAGCTGATAGTAAACCTTTTGTACTTGGTGTTATTGACGAAATTCAATCAAAGCAATTAGGGGAAGAAAGAATATTAAATATATATCTTCCAGAAGGATATAACAAAAACGATACAATAAAATACCCAGTCATTTATTTATTAGATGGTTCAGCAGATGAAGACTTTATACATATAGTTGGGCTTGTCCAGTTTAACAATTTTCCTTGGATTAATCGTGTTCCAAAATCAATTGTTGTTGGGATTGCTAATGTTGACAGAAAAAGGGATTTTACTTATCCAACAACAATTGAAACAGATAAAAACCGATACAAAACAGCAGGAAAATCTGAAAACTTTATTGCTTTTATTGAGAAAGAATTACAACCCTACATTGAAAACAAATATAAAACAAATGACTGTAAAACTATAATTGGACAATCTTTAGGCGGGCTTTTAGCAACAGAGATATTATTAAAAAATCCAACATTATTCAATAAATACATAATCATTAGCCCTAGTTTATGGTGGGACAATGCTTCACTGTTAAATCAACCTTCTACAATTTTGGATGATAAATTTAACAAACAAACGGACATTTATATTGGTGTTGGAAAAGAAGGACTCGCCCCAAGCGACATACCTCATGTTATGGAAGTAGATGCAAATTTATTAGTAGAGAGAATAAAAAACTCTAAAAGTAAAAACCTTAATGTTTATTTTGATTATTTGCCACAAGAAGACCATGCTACTATTACTCATCAGGCGGTTTTCAATGCGTTTAAGCTTTTGTATCCAACCTCTAAGAACAAATAAGTTTACAAATGAAAAAATGAAAACTTATACTAACTAAAACTCAGCCTCTTGCATTTTACGGCTATTTCTACGGCAATCAGGGCAAATTATAGTTGAATTCTCAACCAAACTACGTCCTACTTCTTGGCTACATATTTCACAATTGACAGGATATGTTTTAGTAGTTTTCTTAGTATTTCGTTGCGTAGTCCTGTCTGATTCAGAAATATTTCCTGATAAATCCTTCATCATTGTTT
>JAHFUF010000041.1 GCA_023265235.1 Blastocatellia bacterium | reverse complement strand
GATCTTTTTCTGGATTAAGAGCTTGATCAAAAAAACGCATAGCAGAACTTTGTGCTGACTCTAAATAAGGCTGCATACTGCCCGATAGGTCAAGTAACAGAGCGAAATTAAGTGATTGGTTACTACTACGTTGTAGTGAGACTAATTGAGCCGGTTGACCATTTTCATAAAGCTTTATATCTTCAGCTTTTAAGTCATTAACTGAACGATTTGTGCGGTCTAGTGCACTAAAGGGAACTACTACTAATTGAGTCTTAAACTCTAAAATAATTTCTTTTTCTGCGCCTACAATATCACTTTTTTCTTGTGCTAATGCTGATGAAACAAAAAATAGACATAACAATAGTGAAAAGAATAATTTTTTCATAAATTTATATAAAGGCAATCGCCCTGTAGGGAGAGTACTATGTGGCTACTCCTAGCGTTTGGAACGAGTTTTTGGCACAGGGACAGTCAAAATTTCCCTAATAGGGTGACCTTCTGCCATTGGCATAGTAAAACCTAACAAAGTGGCGGCTGTTGGAGCAACATGAATATTTTTTGTCAAAGGCTCACGGACACCTTTTTTTATCCCATAACCTGAAGCAATAAAAGACGCGTACAACTCTGAGCGTGTAGGTAGACCTCCATGTGTGCCTTTGTATTTTTCAGATTTTTCTGTTAACTCTCCTGTTAGCTCAGCATTAATTTCATAACCTGGCGCAGGTTCTAGAAAACAAATAGCTTCAGGGGTTGCACCTAATTTGATCAGTTGATCGCGTTTTACTACACGATTTAGTGGGCTATTAGGTTTAGCCGCAAACTTTTCAAAGAGTTCTACAACTTTTGAAGCAGTAGCTTTATCATCAGGGTTTTTTAGCATAATTGCAGTTGAACCACCTTGTCCAAATGGTATAGCTTGCCAGTCTAGTAGTTTTCCCTCTTTGGAAAGTGATATATAGCCTTCTTTAGCTAATAAAACAGCAGGGCGAAACTGTTTTTCAACTGTTGTAAAACCATGATCAGAGACAATAAAAAAACTGGTACGGTCAAAAACACCTGCTTTTTTAGTTGTTTCAATGAGTTTACCAATAAATGCATCAGTTTCTTCTAATTTGTCTAGTACAGGTTGGGAAAATATTCCTTTAGTATGTTCTAGGAAGTCTATTTCTACAAAATGAATTAATAGTAAGTTAGGTTTATAGTTATCTATAACAGTTATTGCAGCTTGGGCACGTACAAGGTCATTAAGCACATTAGGGAAAGGTTCGGGTAAGGATTTTGTTATAAGTTCTGCTAGAGGAGGTGTAGACTTCTGCATACTAACCTTAAAGCTTGTATCAAAAGAACCTTGCCAAATCTCAGGTACTAAGTAATCAATCTCACCCTCTGTAGTTACTGGCCAACCTATGGCAGCCGTTTTTAGTCCAGCCTTACGAGCTTCGCTCCACAAAGTCGGAACTTTTATAGCTTTAGCATACCAATACCAATCATCATTATTTCTGGGATTTTCTGGGCCAAGCCAAACTTGATTTGCAAAAACCCCGTGTAAAGCTGGTCTTACACCAGTTACCAAAGTTGTGTGAGCAGGATAAGTTACTGAAGGATAAATAGTTTCTGACCCTTCGGCAAAACTTCCTTCGCGGCAAAGCATACGAATATTAGGAATTTTTAGCTTATATTGATCAGCCTTTGTGTAATATTCTGGCTTTAGACCATCAATAGAAATCATAACTACATAATTTTCAGCTTTAGTTACTGGAGTTACTGGTACCGCAGGGTTTTGTTCTCTAGCATTAATAGGTAGTTGAACCAGTAGTATAAAAAACACGAGTAATAAGTTCAGCAGCTTGTAATTTTTAATCATAGGTTAAAATCCAAATAGGGAATTTTTGCGATAATAATAACATGTGATGTGTCTAGGAAGCATAATAGTTAGCTAATTAAGCAGCCCCAACTAGCTGGAAAATAGTTGACACTAACAAATTTTTTATGTATATTGCAAAAGTTCTGAAAACGATTTTCAATTTCAGCAAAATTAAATTGAAAAGCACCACCTTTAGCGCGGCAACGTTAAAGGTGGCTAGCACAGCTAGTTTGGTTATATTTGACGCTAACCGGGATAGTGTGCGGGCAAATCCTAGCACATAACTTATTTCTTGATAAGTTCTAAAAGCATTAAAAACAGCTTGTAGATCAAGAAGTTAATTAGAATATTAGTTTTTTTGCACACTCCTCTCTAGTAATTAATTTAGTAAATAAAATTTGAGTTTTCTAAAAAAGCTTTAGCTCTGAAATAACTCTTAAACTACTGCATAGTAAAAATTTATTGCCACTTAAAGATAGCTAAATGTTCTATCTGTCAGAAAATCTTCGTCACTTTAACCAGAGTATTTTTAGGAGGAACAATGAAAGTAAAGAAATATAATAAAAAAACTAATTCTAGCCACACTGATGCTAAGTATTTGCTTGCTATAGGGACATTGTTTGCCTGTACTGCATTTGATAGTGGGTTTGTAATGCCTGTACACGCAGGGGAAGTCCGTGATGCAGGAGCAAATTACTTTGTTCAACAAGAACCAGCACGTCAGTTTAATATTCCAGCAGGTTCTTTAGATAAAGTCTTAACCTCGTTTCAAGACGCCACAGGAATAAAAATACAGGGGACAAATGAAGCACTAAGTAATCTTGGATCTCCTGGTGTTACAGGAAGTTACTTAGCAGAAGAAGCACTTAAGCAGGTTTTAACAGGTACAAATGTTACTTATCGTTTTACTGCTGTTAATGAAATAACAATAGCAATTGAAGGCTCATCAGAAGTAATTGAGGTGACGGATAGTATTAAGATATTAAACTCACCAAAATTTACTGAACCTTTGCGAGACACCCCACAGTCAATAAGCATAGTTTCAAAAGAAACACTTGAAGATCAAGGAGTAACGACTCTTCGTGACGCACTACGCAATGTTGCTGGTGTTAGTATTGCTGCTGGTGAAGGTGGTAACCAAGGAGACAACTTAACAATTCGCGGGTTTGGCGCACGTAATGATCTTTTTATCGATGGTATGCGTGATTTTGGTAACTATTATCGAGATTCTTATAATGTTGAACAAATAGAAGTATTAAAAGGCCCATCGTCAGTAACTCTTGGACGTGGTGCAACTGGTGGGGCAGTAAATCAAACATATAAAAACCCCCAACTTAGATCTTTTATGAATGGTACACTTGAGTTTGGTACCGATGAAACTAAAAGAGCAACGATAGATATTAACGAGCCTATATCAAAACTAGGCAAAAACGCAGCCTTTCGCCTTAATATACTAGGACATTTTGCCCAAGTTGCAGAGCGTGATATTGCCAAAACTCGTCGTTATGGTTTTGCTCCATCATTAGCATTAGGAATTGGTCAACCAACCAATCTAACCATTAGCTATTTCCATCAATCATCTGATGATATTCCAGACTATGGGCTTCCTTACCTATTTGACCGCCCTGCACCAGTATCACGAAATAATTACTATGGTTTTAAGGATAGCAATTTCTTAAGAACAAAGGTTGATATTGGTACGATTAAATTTGAACATCAATTTAATGATTCATTTAGTATACGTAATCAAACACGATATACAAACTACTCTCGTGAGGCTTTGATTACTGCTCCGCGTATCAATGGTACGCCTACACCAAGTACTCCACTTAGTCAAATAAAAGTAGCTCGTAATCAGGTTTCACTTGACACTGATGAGACTTTTCTCCAAAACCAATTTGATGTGACAACAAAGTTTAAAACAGGTTTTATTGAGTACACAGTGGTTGGAGGGATAGAAGGCTCTCGTGAAACCTCAAAACCAACACGTTTTACTATTACTGGTGTGCCTCCAGCAGACATATTGAACCCTAACACTAATGAAGCTTTTTCTGGCACTTCTGCACTTACTTCTAAAATTCGTACCGTAGGTAATACTTTTGCCGCCTACTTCCTTAGTACTATAAAACTTGGTGAAAAATTTGAGTTAGTCGGTGGACTTCGCCACGATAGGTTTGATGTTGATTTTGAACAGTTTATTGGCACTGCTAAAGGCAAATTTAACCGTCTTGATAGTATGACTAGTTATCGTGGTGCTTTGGTTTATAAGCCTATGAAAGTTGGAAGTATTTATTTTAGCTATAGTACTTCGTTTAACCCTTCTGCTGAAGCTTTCGCGCTTAGTGCTGCAACTACAAATGTTGCTCCTGAGGAAAATAGAACTTTTGAAGTTGGTAGTAAATGGGACTTATTATCAGAAAGATTCTCAATTCGTGCTGCTGGGTTTCGTATAGAAAAAACTAATGCTCGTGAAACAGATCCAAGAAATGCACTCCTAGTGGTTCTTTCTGGTGAACAAAAAGTAGATGGTTTTGAGATTGAAACTACAGGCCGTATTTCAGATCGTTTACAGGTTAATTCTAGTTATGCTTTCCTAGATAGTGAACTTGTTGCATCAAAGTTCTTCCCACAAGCTGTTGGTAGTCCGCTTGCTAATGTACCAAAACACACAGGAAGTTTAACTACTACTTATACTTTACCTTGGCGTTTAGACACAGGGTTTACCTTAAGATATGTTGGTAGCCGCAACGCTAGCTCTACTACACCAGCAGACCCACTTACTGGACGCATTAGACAGGTAAAAGGCTATACAGTAGCTGATATGTTTGTAAAACGTGCTATAAGTGAAAATATTGAGCTTCAAGTTAATATGTATAACCTTAGTAACAAATTTTACATTGACCAAGTTAGCGGAGGACATTTAGTTCCTGGTGCTGGTCGCTCATTAAAGGTTGGGCTTAATTTTAAGTTACGTAAGTAAAGCTTTAGATGGAGAAGTATAGTAAGTGTTATTGTCTATACCAGATGTATTAACTTCTGATCAGTTTGCACAAGCTAAAAAGCTTTTGACTAAAGCAGAATGGGTTGATGGCCGAGTTACCGCAGGCCATCAATCTGCTCGTGCAAAAGATAACCAACAAATCCCAGAGGGTCATTGGGTAGCAAAACAGCTAGGTGAGATTATCCTTTCGTCTTTGGGTAAAAATGCTTTGTTTGTTTCTGCTGCATTGCCTGCAAAAGTTTTTCCTCCTTTGTTTAACCGCTATCAAGGAGGTCAATCATTTGGAACTCATGTTGATAATGCTGTTCGTCAAGTCCCAGGCACCGCACATTATATTCGCACAGATCTTTCTGCAACACTTTTTCTTGCTCAACCTGAAGAATATGAAGGCGGGGAATTAGTGGTAGAAGATACTTATGGTGTACATAAAGTTAAACTACCTGCTGGCCATATGATCCTTTACCCTTCATCAAGCCTACATCATGTAAATCCAGTAACAAAAGGTGCAAGAGTCGCATCATTTTTCTGGATCCAAAGCATGGTTCGTGATGATGGTAGACGCACGATACTTTTAGACCTAGACCTAGCTATCCAACAACTTAATAAGGATATACCTGAACATAGATCTGTTGTGCAACTAACAGGGGTCTATCATAACTTATTACGAAGCTGGGCAGATGTTTAAAGATGTTAAACTAGGTTTTTTAAGCTAGGTTTTTTAAGCTAGGTTTTTCAAGGAGCTTTAATAAATGAAATTACTACGCAAGATTATTTTTTACTGTCATTTACCTTTAGGCATAATTGCTGGTCTACTTATTTTATTTATGGCTCTAACAGGTTCATTGATTGCTTTTGAAAAACAGATAGTTGATTTGGCTGAGCAACGTACTGTCACAGTGCCAGCAGATCAACCTCGTTTAAGCCCTCAAACACTGATAGCAAAGGTAAAAGAAGCAAAACCAAAAGCTAAACCATCAGGGCTGTTAATCCAATCTGACCCATCCTTAGCTGTAACGGTTAGTCTAGGGCGAGATGGTATTCTATTTGTTAACCCTTATACAGGTGAGCTATTAGGAGAAGGTGCAAAAAACTTAAGAGCTTTTTTCCGCTTTACAACAGAACTGCATCGCTGGCTAGCCCTAGAAGGTAAAAGTCGTGATGTTGGTAAGGTTATTACTGGTGTTGGTAGTATTTGTTTTTTCTTTCTTGCTCTATCAGGTCTTTTTATTTGGCTGCCCAAGGGTTGGACACGTCAACAACTAAAAGCGATAACTCTTTTTAGACTAGGGCTAAAAGGCCATGCTAAAAACTTTAATTGGCATAATGTTATTGGTTTTTGGGCTTCTTTAATAATTATTTTTATCACTATTACAGCAACAGTTATGTCTTTTGAGTGGGCTAGCAACCTGCTTTATACAATAACTGGAACTGAGCGACCAAAACCAGCAGGCAGCGAACAAGCAAAGGCTAAAGATAATAAAGATAATAAAGATAATAAAGATAATAAAGATAATAAAGATAATAAAGATAATAAAGATAATAAAGATAATAAAGATAATAAAGATAATAAAGATAATAACAAACCTAAACCTGAATCAGGACAAACTCCTAGTGGTGAAAAACCAAACGCCTCTCCTAACCAAAAACCTCAAGCAGAACAAGAAGTTCCTATAGAAGTACTTAATAATTTAGACAGGTTTTATTTACAAGCAGAAAAACAATTACCTGTTAACTGGAAAATTATGAACTTACGTTTTCCTACTAACACTAAAACTCCTGTTAGGGTTTTTATTAATGAAGGTAATTATTGGCAAAGCTCACAGCTATCAATTGATCAAAAAACAGCAGAGGTTATTAGCTATGAACCTTACACAAGCGTTAATCTAGGCCGTAAACTAAACTCTTTAGCTCGCCCTGTTCATACTGGTGAAGTTCTAGGATTAGTGGGGCAAGTAGTTATTTTTCTTGCCGCAATAGGCGGTAGTGTTTTGGTTTGGACAGGATTTGCACTTGCTTATCATAGGTTTAAGCTATGGTTAGCTAAACGAGCTAAATTAGTAGGTTCCATTAAAGCATTGCTAGGTATATTTTCTTAGCTATAATCATATCTGGCCTAGAGATGATCGAGATACTTGATAAAGAAGTAAGCTTCCAGCCACAGCAACATTTAGAGAATCCGTACCTTCTATCATTGGGATACGAACAATATGTTGACACATTAACTGCTGATCTTGACTTAGACCTGATCGTTCATTACCAAGTATTAGTATTGTAGGATGTGTATAACTAACTTTGTCGTAATCTACAGAACCATTTGGAGAAGCCCCAACAACTTGTAACTTATGCAACTCTATCCAAGAGCGTAACCCTTCAACAGTTGTTCTTACTATCTTTTGCTTGAATATAGCCCCCATAGTTGCTCTCACAACATTTGGATCAAAAGGATCTATATTATCTCCAACAAGAATAAAGCCTGAAGCACCAATGGCTGCTGAGGTTCGTAGGAGCGTTCCAAAATTTCCAAGTGAACGGATATGACCAAGCACAGTCCAACATATATGTTCACTAGGCTTTATTTGATCAAGTTTCTGAACATGTTGATGAAAAATTGCACTAACCCCAGAAGCACGTTCAGTTTGAGAAGCTGCTCTAAACTGCTCTGGAGAAACGCGTGCGAATGCAACACCATCACGTTTCAATCTGCGTACTAGTTTTCTAGCGATTGGGGATATAAGAAGTTTCTCGCTATAAAATAAAGTATCTATAGAGAAACCGTGATCAACTGCCTCAACAAAGTTGCGTATGCCTTCAGCAAAAAATAGACCTTGCTTGTCACGATAACGGCGATCACACTGGAGTTTCTTGATTTTCGCTAAAGTTGGAGCAGTTTCTAACTGTCGGTAATTAGCTATAGTTTCATTATTCATATTTCTTAAATTGAACCAAAATGGTTAGAAATGGTTAGAATAGTTTTGAGAAAAATTTTAACAGTAAGCTAAATAAATATAATAAATTAACGTAAGGGTAGCCCTATGTGACTACACGTTTTATTATAGATATATTGCTAAAAGAATGGTTTGTTTAGTTAAAAGAAATTTTTAACAAGAATTAAGCAACTTTGGTTTTTTAGGATACAAATGTTGTAGGTATAGTTTAGTGGGAAAAGTTTGAGTTAATAAATCATCTAAAGAAATTATAGAAACTTTACATAAAGTCATGTAGGTCAGCTAAATATAGCGCAGGTTTTTTGGGTAGCTGATTTCCAAAAGCACTAGGTTATTGAGTAAAACTCTGGGCTAGACTTTAGGCTTTCAACTAGTTATTGTCAAGTAGAAATTTTTAAAAAAATACTTGACAATTTATAGTGCAAAACTGATATGACTACTAATAGTGATTTTTTCAAACTTGATAATACCGTTATAGAATTTCTAGAACAACAATGGATAATATTAACTAATGAATATGGAATATCTAAAGAAATATCCAAAAAATACTTTGAAATAATCCAAGAAAAATACTCTGAAAAGAAACGGTTTTATCATAATTTAACTCATATACAAGCTTTACTAAATAGGGCAGAAAACCTAAAAACATACTTTCAAAATTATGGTGCAGTTCGTTTTGCTATTTGGTTTCACGACATAATCTATAATACTAAAAGAAGTAATAATGAAGAACAAAGTGCAGAACTGGCAGTAAAAGCTTTAGAGGAAATGCAAATATCTAAGACTACTATTGTGCTAGTTGAAAAGATGATAATTGCTACTAAAACACATAATGCTAGTGAGCTAACAGAGGATGGAAAAATATTCTTAGACCTAGATCTAGGGGTTTTAGGTGCTAGCCCAGAGGTTTATCAAGAATATCACCAAGCAATTAGAAAAGAATATTCCTGGGTGCCATGGTTTCTCTATAAACGTAGTCGTAAGGCTGTGCTTAGGAACTTCTTAGCGCGTGAACATATATTTTTTACTAGCGAACTGGC
This sequence comes from Blastocatellia bacterium, assembly GCA_023265235.1. Lineage (GTDB taxonomy): Bacteria > Acidobacteriota > Blastocatellia > Chloracidobacteriales > JADJPF01 > JADJPF01. The sequence goes on along the minus strand of JAHFUF010000041.1, from coordinate 5,753 downwards.
AAAATTGGAAAGTATTGCACGACAAAACATATCTCAAGAAATAGAATTACTTTCAAAATAGGACTAAGGATTTTGCTTTATGAAAAAAGACTCGTTAAGACTAGAAACAAAAATTATCCATGCTGGTGAACCTGAGCCAAGAATTAATGGTGCGGTAAGTATGCCAATCTTTCAAACTGCAATGTTTGAATATGCAGAAGAGACTAGCTACCATGACGTTAGATATATAAGGCTAAATAACACACCTAATCATATTGTACTAAGTCAGAAGCTAGCAGCGCTTGAAGGCGGTGAAGCTGGACAAATTACTGCTAGTGGTATGGCTGCCATTACCACTACTTTGCTTACGGTCTTAAAGACAGGAGATCACCTACTAGCCCAAAATTGTCTTTATGGTGGCACACATGATTTTGTTACAAAAGATTTAGAAGGTTTTGGTATTTCCTATGATTTTATTGATGGAAATGATCCTGATAGCTGGGCAAGTAAGCTAAAGCCAAATACTAAAGCTATTTATGTTGAATCCATTAGTAATCCACTAGTCCAAGTAGCAGACTTAAAAGCCACAGTTAAATTTGCTCGTGAACATAACCTAATTTCAATGATTGATAACACTTTTACTAGTCCAGTTAATTTTAGAGCCGCAGAATTTGGTTTTGATATTACGCTACATAGCTGTACTAAATACTTAAACGGCCACTCAGACTTAGTAGCAGGGGCAATCATTGGTACAGGAGCAATGATAGAAAAAATTACTCATAAACTTAACCACTTGGGAGGCTGTCTAGACCCACATGCTGTATTTCTGCTCCATCGTGGAGTTAAAACAGTCGCATTAAGAGTTAGGTATCAAAATGAAAGTGCTTTGAAAATTGCTCAATTCCTAAATTCACATCCAAAAGTAGCAAAAGTTAATTATCCTGGCTTAGAAACTCATCCACATCACAAAATAGCTAGAGAGCTTTTTGCTGGTTTTGGTGGCATGATGAGTTTTGAGTTAAAAGGTGGGATAGCAGCAGCAAGTAGCTTTATGAAAAAGCTTACCATTGCTGTGAAAGCTCCTAGTTTGGGCGGAGTAGAAACTTTAATTACCCTACCATCAAAAACTTCTCATGCAGGAATATTAAAAGAAGACAGAGAAAAAATAGGAATTAGCGATTCTCTAATCCGTTTATCTGTAGGAATTGAAGCTACTGAGGATTTAATTGCAGACTTTGAGCAAGCATTAGAATAAAGTAAGTTATGGATAATAACTCGCCAGTAATGCTTTATGATGGGGTTTGTGGTTTTTGCTCTCAATCAGTGCAAGTGATTATTAAGCTAGATAAAAGAGGAGTAATAAAGTTTGCTCCCCTACAAGGGCAGTTTGGTCAAGCAGCCAAACTACGTCACCCTGAAATAGAAAATGTTGATTCTGTAATAATTTTAGAAAAAATGGTTGATAGCTCAGAACGAGTTTTTGTTCGTTCTGATGCTATCTTGCAAATCCTACATCATTTAGGGGGGATTTGGCGACTCTTCAAAATAGCTTATATTGTCCCACGCTCTTTTCGCGATTTTCTTTATGATTTATTTGCTCGTAACCGCTATAAGGTTTTTGGAAAATATGAAAGCTGTATGATCCCATCACCTAAAGTTCGCGCTCGATTTATTGATATAGCTTAGTTTATTAATTTTCATTAGTTGCAAAATGTAGTTGATTATAGTAAAACTACAGGATATTTAATCAATTTGTTTGTTTAGGATAAAAAATCATGCCAGAGCTTTTTAATTGCGATAATTGTAATCAACTTATACAACGTGCTCATATAAATGAAGGAAAATTCTATTGCGTACAATGTTTGTCTCATCAATGGCAAGAATCAGATGAGTCTGAAGCATTGTTTTTAGTAGAAAGTGCTGTTGATGTGCCAGAAGTAGAAGTACTAAATGAAGCTTTAGTATTGGTGCGTTAGAGTATTTTTAGCTTTTATCTTACCTATAAGCTTATTTAAAAAATGACTTCTTTACCTTACGAACTTAGTCAAGCAATTGAGATGGAAGTCTCAAAAATAGACTTTTCCCTTTTCTCACAAGCGCTCCTAGAGCTTTCTCTTTCTTATCGTAATAATGAGAAGGTGTTTATCACTTCTTTAGCGCGAAGACTGGCATACATTGGAGTAAGACTTCCAGCAACCTACTCAGCAATACTTGCTACATTATTAGAAATAAAAAATAAACTTCCCTCTACTCAACTAACAAGTTTGCTTGACCTAGGCGCAGGCCCAGGAACAACTCTATGGGCAGCCTTAACCACTTGGCCAGAAATTAGCAAAGTAACCCTAGTAGAGCGTGATAGGGAAATGATTTCTCTTGGTAAAACGTTAACTAGTAATTCAACAAACCCTTTTATTAATTCTGCCCAGTGGCTTAACCTGGATTTGGCTAATAAACAAAACTTCTCCCAACATGACTTAGTAGTTGTTTCCTACGCGTTAGGGGAAATGGACTCTGCCACTAAACAAAATGCCCTACTACAGGCTTGGCAAGCTACTGAAAAGGTTTTGGTCATAATTGAGCCTGGGACAGTTAAAGGGTTTCATAATATCCTTTTAGCCAGAGATTTTTTAATCCTATCTGAAGCTAATATCATAGCCCCTTGTCCACATAAAAATGTTTGTCCTATAACAGAAGGGGATTGGTGTCATTTTTCTGGACGTGTTGAACGCTCAAGCTTTCATCGTAGGGCTAAAGGTGGGGTTCTTTCTTATGAAGATGAAAAATTTTCCTACATAATTGCTAGCAAAGAGTTAACTAGTGGTAATTATAGTGATTATTCTAGAGTTATTCGCCATCCGCTAAAACGTCCTAGACATATACACCTGGATTTGTGTACTAATAATGGCTTAAGCAGAGCAACTATTTCTCAAAAAAATAAAGATGCTTATAAATTGGCAAGGAAATTGTCTTGGGGAGATACTTGGGAGCAAATGCTTAAGGAAACTCAAGAGTAAGTTGACACCAATGACCTATGTGTTTGCCATTTTTAAACATTAGACAAAGAGGGCAAACAGTTCGCTCCTACATTTTGTTATTACCGATAATGTCTATTAGAAATAATTTATAGAGGTGCTCCGCCACCTGATTCAAAATAAGGGCGGTAGAGTTCGTTAAAGTCTTTTAAGCTTTTTTCTAAAATTGCTGGTAAAGATTCTAGATCATCTGTATTAACTGTAAGGTTTACACAATTAAGAAAAGCCATATAAGTATCTAGGGTTTTGACTTGTGGAGAAACTAGTACAATATAAACGCGGCGACGATATTTTGGCATTAAAGAGCTAACGTGACGTAGTACAGCAATTCCGCCTTGGCGAGCAGCATCAAACTGAGGATCAAGCACTAGTAAGTCTACTTTAACATCATGCATTACTTCTAGGGCTTGAGCGGCGGTTTGTCCAGCGTGAATATCATAACGAGAATCTCCCATTACTTGCTCTATTATTTGACGCTGATTTTGATCTGCACAACAAATCAGCATATTTTTGCGTGTCCAAACATAGCCTGTTTTAGGGTCTATTCCTTTTAAGAGACCAGTACTAGGATTATTTGCTGAGGCTCCTGCTGCTCCTGTCATAATTTGCATAAACATCATCATGGTTTCTTGCAAATTACCTGTCATACCAGCTTTAGCATTAGGCGCGCCCATAACATTAGTACGTGCTACTGTAGCGTCATTTTTTAGGGTTGGTTCTGGTTTAGGAGGCGGAGACATTGTGACACTTTTTCTACAACGAGGACATTCCATAGTAAAGGCATAGGGGGGGGCTTGACTATCATCGATATGAACATCAAAACCACAAGATGGACACATTTGGTTCATAAAAACTCTTGTTCTCCTAATTAACGTTCTATCAAATTACGCATAGATCCAACACCAGCACTGCGGTTAGTGTTGTCTCCACTTCGTGAAGAATCTTGTCCGCCTACAACAAAGTCGCTAGAAGCTCCTAAGCCTGATAAACGTAATTGTAAGTTACTATGATTAGTTGAAAAGGATAGACCATCTTCTTTACTAACAATACCTTGCCGAATCCACTTTTCAATTACTTGGTCAAAATGTTGCATTCCTTCCAATTCACCATCATTCATAGCATCTAACAAAGACTTACCTTCGCTTTCACCCCTTTCAATATATTCACGAGTACGAGGAGTAGATTTTAGTATTTCTACTGCCGCCATTCGTCCTTTTCCATCTGCACGGGGAACAAGTCTTTGAGAAATAATATAGCGAAAAGATTGTGCTAGACGAACACGAATAATATGCTCTTCATTTTTAGGATAAAGACCAATAATACGGTCTATAGTTTTAGACGCATCTGTTGTATGTAGGGTAGAAAGCACTAAGTGGCCTGTTTCAGAGGCTTCTAGCGCAATTTCAGTTGTTTCTAAGTCTCGCATCTCACCTACTAGAATGACCTTAGGTGCTTGACGTAGTGCAGCACGTAGAGCAAGAGCAAATGAAGGAGTATCACTACCTAATTCACGCTGATTAATTGTAGAGTTTCTGTGTGAATGAAGAAATTCAATTGGGTCTTCAATTGTAACGATATGGTAGTATTTTTCACGATTAATTTTATCAATAACAGCAGCTAGGGTAGAAGATTTACCGCTACCCGTAGGCCCTGTAAGCAAAACAATTCCATTTTTATAAAAAGAAATTTCTCCTAATTGTGGTGGAAGTTGTAATGACTCAATAGTTGGGACTTCTGTAGGAATTACCCGCATTACAATGCAATAAGTACCCCGTTGAGAAAAAATATTAACCCTAAATCTAGTACGTTGGTGAATACTAAAAGAAATGTCTGCTGAGCCATTTTTTAGTAGCTTTTCTGCCGCATCATTATTACCAGAAAGCAAAGACATAACAATAATTTCTGTTTGGTAGGGGGTAAGTACCCGCAACCCTTTAATTTCCACAGGGGTTAGTTTACCGTTTATTTCTACTTGAGGGGGTCGGCCAACAGAAAAATTTAAATCGCTAATGTTATCTGCAGTAGCTAACATTTTCTCAATAAGTGGTGGTAATTCAAAAAAACTCATTTGAGCTTTCCTCCTAATCAAAGGCTAACTATTGTAGAATAAACACGTTCAAGGTTCTGAGCAATATATTTTAGGACTTTACTTTAGTTTTTCTAAAAAAGTAGCGGTACGTTGGCTAATATTATTATATTTTAATAAATCAGATATTATTGCTACAGCAATAGCTCCTGTTTTTAGCACAGCAGAAGCTCTTTCTAAAGTAATTCCTCCAATAGCAACTACAGGTTTACTAACCTTTTGGCAAACTTCCTCTAATAAATTCAACCCTACTTGTCCGCTATCAACATTTGCACTAGCTTCGGGTTTTGTTAGGGTAGGAAATATTGGCCCAACCGCAATATAGTCTATAGGGAGCTTATCGGCTATTAGTGCTTGTGTTAATGAGTGTGTTGAGAGGCCAATTATAGCATTCTCGCCCAAAATCAAGCGAGCTTTTTCTGGTGATAGATCATCTTGCCCTAAATGTACTCCATCTGCCCCTGTCATTTGAGCAATATCAACACGGTCATTAATAATTAAACAAGCCCCTTTTTGATGAGCCATTTCAACTGATAGAATGGCTGATTGATAAAAGTCTCTAGTAGACAGGTCTTTTTCCCTAAGTTGAATTAGGCGGCCTCCACCAGCTAAAATAGAAGCCACAATTTCTGTGTGGTTGTTTTTGGCTATTACTC
>JAHFUF010000529.1 GCA_023265235.1 Blastocatellia bacterium | reverse complement strand
TGCCTTGGCACAAGTCCTAGTACAAGTCCTAGTGCAAGTACTGAACTTGCAGTTGTATCTAAGTAGACAAAATTTTATTAGATATAAATTTAACAGTCGCATCTATCTAAAGTAGATGTAACAAAATCCTAAATTTAATAACATAATTATATGGAGGAACATCATGGTTGATCCTATTAATGCTAGTAATGCGGCTAGTAGAATAGCCGAAACTTCTCGTACTACTGAAACTAAAAAAACTATTACTAATGAAGATTTTGAAACTACTCGTACTAAAGGAGTAGAACTAGAATCTCATGTAGAAAAACTTAAAGAGAGTGGGCATATTAATGATGACCACATACAAATGGCTTCACGCGAAACTCAAGAAATTTTTGATCGAATCATCCAACCAGGTAAAGAAGTCCAAGGCTATCAAAGCATCTTCTATGACAACCGCTCTAAAATAGAAAGTCTTCGTGCTGAAATGGATCGCGTAGGTGCAAGTGGTGAAACAAGCAAAGTAGGAAGTTATTTAGAAGGTATTGATAAACAACTAGGTTCTTTAGAAGGTATTATGAATAATCTTGATCCTAATACTCCTGTAAGTAATATGGATATGCTAAAGCTACAAACCAAAATGCATCATATTACTGAACATATCACCATTATTAGCAAAGTAGTCGATCAGGTTTCTTCTGGTATCAAAACTATTTTACAAACCAACATATAGTAAATATTTAACCAATAACCCAAGACTTCTAAAGAAGCCTTGGGTTAATGAGGTAGAGCATGTTGTGCAAGCTTACTATTATTTTAATTATTCTTTTTGCTGTGTTTAGTAATACTGCGTGTAATCGCAAACACGACATTTGTACAGACTTATCTGAAAACGAATCCCAACGTATTGCTGTTCTTTTACAACGCAATGGCCTAAATGCTAGTAAAATTAAGGTCGCTTCTGAAGACAAAACAACTTGGTCTGTAGTAATTGAAACCCCTTATATAATTGGTGACGCAGCCATAGTAGCAGCAGAAGCTATTTTAGATGAAAATGACTTACCTCGTGATAAATATGACCCTTTTAAACTTGCTTTTGATAAAGGCGCGTTAATCCCTACTGAAGCAGAAGAGCAATTGCGTAAACTAGCCGCAATTCAAGAATCCTTAGAATTAACTTTAGAGAAAATTAACGGTATTGTTAGTACTGATGTAAATGTAGTTCTGCCAAACCCAAACCCCTTAGTTAACCAAGACAAACAAGTTCAACCTAGTGCCTCAGTACTGTTAAAATACAACACTGAAACCCCTCCTCTAGATATAACAGAAATACGCAATATAATTGCTCCTGCTGTAGAAGGGTTAGACCCTGCTCGTGTCCAAGTAGTAATGAAAGCTGTTCCTGCTCCTAATGCAACCAAATTCGATGACTTAAAAAATAATATTATTAGATACCTTGGTTTAGGTGCTACAGCTTCGATTCTAGTCCTACTAGGACTATTTATGTATTCTTTCTTACGTATGAGAAAATTATCTGAAACTGTTGCTCAACTAGAACGTGAACGTAGTATGGCACTGCGACCTAAAGTACAAAATCAGCCTGCTCCAACAACAAAATAATTTATGCAACAGCAATTTACTGCACACTTACAAGCATTAACTACTATTGCCCTCGCCTTAGATGGCGATGAGGCAGTGACTTTATTTAAGTTTTTACCTCAAGAAGAACAAAAACTCATTAAACCTCGTGCAGAAAAGTTTTTATCTCTTTCTGAAAATGACCGTCGTACTGCTTCTAGTATGGGACTTAAAGCTTTACGCAGTGAATTTTTACTGCGCCAAATTACTGATGTTCACCCATCACATATTGCACTAGTTCTATCTAATGAGCCTGCTCCTATTATTCGTATTATTTTTTATCACCTTCCCGCAGAGTTAGTAAACGAAGTAAGTCAACACCTGCCAGAACATACAACACGTAAACTAATGGCCTACCCTGAAGCCCCACAAATTGTTCCTGAACTCTTAGAGGTAGTTAAAGATGCTTTTATTCGACAATTCATTTTCATTTTGCCAGGAGAAAACCCTCTTACTCGTTTTACCACATCTAGGCTTCGTGTACTGCTCAAAGAGATGAGCTTACAAACAATTGCCATAGCAATGCGTAGAATAAACAGAGATGAACTAGTAGCTTCACTACAACGGTTTCCTAGAGTTTTTTCTAAAGAGGTTGTGCGTAGGCTTAAACTCTTACGTGATATAGATGCAAACCATGTTTTGTTAGCAGAAAAGTCTTTAGTCTGGCTAACAACTCAGCAACTACGTAATTTTTCTATTACAGAAGATTCTGGCTTTATGTTGTTAGCTGGTGGTTTAATTGATGAAAGCGAAACTTTTCAGAAATTTATTACACAAAAGTTTTCTATTGAAGAATCTGGCCGATTTTATGATTTACTAGCACGCTTGCGTCAAGCTGACCCTACATTAGTAACTTTTGCTAAAGATCAAGTTCGACAAGCTATTACTGCTATTCTACAAGCACGTCAACCACTAATTCCCAATAGCCCTAGAACTGAAGCACCTGTCGCACCTGTCACATCAGCTAAATGATTAAGGTGATTAAGGAGAAGTTAAAGCATTGAGTGAAAACAGAATTGTAAAAGGGAGAATAATTAAAAGTTCTGAGCGTCCAGCCATACCCGAAGAACCTTTTAGCAAATCAGTTGAATCTTCGGTAATTAAAGGCGTTATTTATGATGCTAACTCTGAAGCTCAACGTATTATTCGCGATGCCCAAGAAAGAGCACAACAAATTATTGAGAGTGCCCAACCAGAAATTGAAGCCCAAAAAATTCAAATTCAAGAAGAATGGATGCGATTAGACCAAGAACGCTTGGCTATTGAAGACGAGCGTAAAACAGCTTTAGAAACAGCCCACGAAGAAGGTTATAAAGAAGGTTTTACAAAAATAAATGAAATTATTCAGGACTTAACAGAAAAAAAGCGAGACCTACTCTCCCAAGCAGAATCTGATATGATTCGGCTCTCTATTCGTGTTGCAGCACGTATCCTTGGTCGTGAACTTAGACAACACCCTGATACTATTGCAGATATTGTTACTCAAGCGATTCAAACTGTACGTAGTCAAACAAAAATTACTATTCGAGTTAACCCTGATGATTTAGACAATTTGGTTAAAGCAAAAGATCAACTACTTAACCGTGTTGGACAATCCAAAATCATTGATTTTCAAAGCGATCCTAAAGTGCAACCAGGCGGTTGTATTATTGAATCTGATGCTGGTGTGGTAAACGCACAGCTAAAAACTCAACTAGAAGTTATGGAAAGAGTACTACTTAAACGCGCTGGTCATCCTCGGTAGGTAAGGTGAATTATGTCACTAATTGGAACAGGTATCGATATTTCTCGTTATTTAGACGATATAGATACAATTTCTCCTGTAGAAGTCCGTGGTAAAGTGACTGGCTTGGTTGGCTTAATTGTTAAAGCTGCGGTACCAGAAGTTTGGGTAGGCGAGCTTTGTTTAATTAATACCCCTCATAGCTCTAAACCTGTTAAAGCTGAAGTAGTAGGCTTTCGCGACAATGAGGTTCTGTTAATGCCTCTAGGTGACCTTACTAATATTGGAATGAATTGTGAGGTAATCCCTACAGGATACTCCTTAACAGTAAAGGTAGGAGATGAACTACTAGGACGTGTACTTAATGGTTTAGGGGAGCCAATTGACACATCTACTAAAGGCCCATTAACTTGTTCTCAAGAATATCCCGTTCATAATGATCCACCTGACCCAATGAAACGTGAACGAGTACTAAAGCCAATGGAGATTGGGATTAGAGCTATTGACGGACTCCTAACAGTTGGTCAAGGACAACGTATTGGTATTTTTGCTGCTGCTGGTGTAGGTAAGTCAACAACCTTGGGAATGATTGCTCGCAACACTGAAGCTGAAATTAACGTGATCGCGCTAATTGGTGAACGTGGTCGTGAAGTCCGTGACTTCCTAGAAAATGATCTAGGCACCGAAGGGCTAAAGCGTTCTGTTGTAATAGTTGCAACTTCTAATGAGTCTTCACTAGTACGCCTAAAAGCAGCCTATGTAGCAACTGCTGTTGCTGAGTTCTTTAGAGACAAAGGCAAAAAAGTAATGCTAATGATGGACTCTGTTACCCGTTTTGCTCGTGCTAAACGCGAAGTAGGACTAGCAACTGGCGAACCCCCTGCTCGTGGTGGTTTTCCACCGTCAGTATTCTCTGAATTACCTAAGCTACTTGAAAGGACTGGTAATTCTGACAAAGGTTCTATAACA
>JAHFUF010000528.1 GCA_023265235.1 Blastocatellia bacterium | reverse complement strand
TTATGCTTCTGGCTATAAAGTAAACCCTAGTAATGACTTAACTGAGTTTGTTGAGCTAACATCTTTAGCTAGAACATCTTGGGCATATGTTTTACCACCAAACAACGGACAAATTGATTATTATGCACAACCAGATACATCTGTCCTTTACCAAGCTGATGATGTTAATGCTAATCTTCTCAACTATTTAGAAGTACCTTCTGGGGCTTTGCCAACAACTTCAATTCTTAATGGAAACCCTGTTAGTTTTCCAATGTTTCCCTATATTGGAGTTAAGTCTAGTTCTCTAACTCACTACCGTGAATTAGAGCTAAAAGCTATAAATCCAACACGCCATAGAATTATTTATTCACTTAGTAGTACTTTAGCGCAAACTCCTGTAGATAAATTAGCAGTAAGAAAAGGGATTACACCACAAGGGTTTTTAGCTACCTTTGATAACAGCCTACGTCATTTGCTTACCCTAAACTTAGCCCAACTTGGCGATCAAGCATTTCAACTTGCTAATGTTGAAAACCCATTGAAAGCAGCACTTCAGACAAACCGCTTATTTTTAGTGATTTCTGATCCAAATCTATTTTTAGAAACTTGTTCGATTAATTACAAGTTGACAGACCAATCTTTTGCTGACCTTAAAGCTCAAGCTCAACTACCTGATACTATTAGTAGCAAGCTCAAACCCTTACAAAATAAGCTATACACCAATATTGATGATTACCAAAAAGATCTAAAAAGCTTGCTCTTAACAGAAGAATATCAGCAATATCAAGGAGTTTTGCTACAGTATGGTGCGTCAGCAAGGTTAACTATTAGTGATTGGGATTTTGATCTTTCTCCCTATATGTGGAGCGAGCGAGGCACAATACTAATTTTCAAATTCCATGAAAAACCTCTTGCAGAACTAGCTAATAACCTTAATTCTTGGGCTTTGGCTGAAAAGTTTAATAGCTCTCCTACTAAAACCCAACAGCGTTTGCAAAAGCTGATTGCTGATGCTCAAGAGAAAAGTAAAACAGAACCAGATTTTCAATATTTTGCTAATGAAGTGGTTTCTAATAAAGGCTGGAATGGAATATTAGCTTTGCGTTGTTTTGTTCCTTTAACAGAGTTGCCCCCTCAAATAGAAGGACTAGCAGCAGGAATTAATCCTAGTAGCTTCTATGCTCATCACCTAGGTATTAATCTTAGCCCTATCAACTATGAAAACAACAAAATATCTTTTCACGATAGCTCATTATTCGCGCTAATTTATTATGAAAACAGTAGTTCTTTGTACTCTTTTCAAAATGATTATGCCTTTAAGGTAAACTCTCTCAAAATAAGATTTAGTAACTCAACAATTGTTAATTTTTCTAGTCAAATAGCCTTAATAATCAACAAGTTATTTGGCGATCCAGTGCTATCAAAAAATGGTCAAAGTGACACAACTATAATACTTGATGGTAGTTACCAAAAACATAATGGTGCAGAGTCCTATTTATTCACTAGCCAAGACGATAATGTTTATCAACTAAATAGCCGAGTATTAAAAGAAGTAGAGATTACCAAAGCTCAATTTACTACACTAGTTCCACCAACTGGATTGCAAGCAGGAGCAAGAGTTGAGACTCGTTTTTTATTTTGGGGTAATTTGAATTTTTATAACCTACCAGGGTTTGATCTATTTTCTTTTGGGTCAACTTACAATCAACAAGGACAAGAAATAAGCCAAGGGGGTTTGAATTTTTCCAATCTAGCAATAGATATGTCATTCAATCCTGAAAAAACCAGTGACAGTACTTTTAATTTTAATATTAGCCAAATAATTTTTGATATATCAAACAGCCTAGCTCGCTCAAATAGCCTGTATAGCCATTTTCCTTTGAAACTTAATCAAATGGTTCAAGTAAATGAAAAATCTATGCCTGCGGATTTGGGCTATATTTCAATTGATGCTCCACTAGCTCAAGACACATTAACTTATCCTTGGTTTGGACTAGAGTTTGGCTTAAACCTAGGTAGTTTAGGGGCACTTGCTGCTAAAACAGACCTAGCAGCCAAAGTACTAGCAGTCTGGGGTGCTAACTCTAAGGATCAAAAGGTATTTGTTGGAATAAAGCTTCCTGGTGCTAATGGTGGAAAGAAGGAATTTGATATTCAAGGGTTTATCAAACTAACTATTAAAGGAATTGAATTTACTGTAACGAATGATACGACTTACTTACTTAAATTCAACAGCATAGCGTTAAATGTGTTTAGTGTTTCATTTCCTCGTTATGGTCAAACTAATTTGTTACTTTTTGGCGATCCTAGTGGTAAAGACAGAGAAACTTTAGGTTGGTACGGGGCTTATGTTAATAAAAAGGAGTAAATCTCTTGTCTAGTGTAAAAACAACTGAGAGTGAGAAAAGGTTTGTTTCCCTATCACAATCAGAAATTTGGCAAATACAACAAGACTTTTTTGCTCAAGGTGGTGAGGTATGGAAGAACAGCCTTGTACCTAATTACATTACCTCTAATCCTTTTATTGCAACCGCTTATGCTCAAGTTGCATTGGCTTATTTAGACGATTGTTACTTTCATCAACTGTTAGAACCTAATCAAAGAATTTACATAGTTGAACTTGGAGCAGGAGCAGGTCAGTTTGGTTATTTATTCCTAAAAAGCTTTTTATCAGACTACGGGTATTACCAGTATCTTAATCAAAATATTTGTTATGTAATGACAGATTCTTCACCAACAAATATTAGTTATTGGCAATCCCATGAACAGTTAAAACCCTATGTTGACCTAGGGTTGCTAGATTTTGCTTGTTTTAATGCTAGTGTTGATGAGGAACTACATTTAAGTGTATCTAAAAAGATTATTGATAAAAACAATATTTTTAACCCAGTAGTTTTTATTGCTAACTACCTTTTTGATTGCACACCACAAGATGTTTTTGAAATAAAAAATGGTGAGTTATATGAGCAATTAATCTCTCTAAATATTGATAGTAAAGTTGATTTTAAGTTGTTTCACCCTAAAGATATAAAGTTTGATTATATTTACCAAAATTGTTCACCTAACCATTATAAAAATGATATATGGAATGATATTTTAAATGCATATAAAAGTTATAATAAAAGCGGCGTATTTTTATTTCCTACTTGGGTTTTCACGGTATTAGAAAGGCTAAAACAGTTTACAAATAACAAATATTTATTTTTATCAGGAGATAAAGGCCATCATGATATTGATAATATTATTACAAATAAATATCCTAAATTGGGTATTTTTGGTGGGTGTTTTGCTTTTGATGTAAATTATCATGCAATAAGCGAATTTGTACTAAAAGCAGGTAAAGAAGTCTTACAAACCCCTTATAAAACTAAAAGTATTGATGTTTTAGGTTTTTTATTTAGTGAAAAAAATAGTTATTATAGTCGTACTAAACATGCTTTTAACAACCATATTGTAAATTTCAGCCCTGATGATTTTTTTATTTTCAAAACAGGCTTAGAAAATCAGCAACAAACCCCAACTTTAACACAAATTATTTCTTATTTAAGAATAAGTAAATGGGATGTTAGGGTTTTATATACTTACTACGAAACACTAAACGCTCTTTTACCTGAGCAATCATTAGCTGAAAAACAAGGTTTCCAAGAAATTCTTGAAAAGGTTTGGGGTAACCATTTTAATACAAATCCAGAAAATAACCCTGCGTTTCATATTGCCACATTGTTTGGCAATATGGGTTTTCACAAGGACGCAATAACCTATTATTATCATTCACAAAGACTATCTGGAAATGATGCTAATACAGAATTTAACTTAGGACTTTGCTACTTATCACTAGGAGACATAGAAATGGCTTCTAGTTTGATAAACAATGCTTTATCAATAGAAGAAATCCCTATAGCTAAAAAGTTTAGAGAAAAGCTCAAAAACTGGACTAGTATTACAAACAAAATTTACGGTAAAAACTTAAGAATCAAGATTTTAACTAACTACAAAGTTATCAAAGAAAAGCTAACCTCTTCTCCTATAACACTTGAACCACTTTTACCAAAGCATGCTCAAACTCTCTATAAAGAAGCTACCCCAGAAATAATGGAGTTGACTCGACTTCCTATTTTGACCAATCAAGATGAAGCTATGTTGTTGATAAATAGTATGATAACCGATCCTAAAACCTATTCTTTTGCTATTACTCATAAAGAAGTAGGGTTTATTGGTGTTATTTCTATAACTATAAAAAATAAAAAAGATGGCAATAGGGTGGGAAACTTTTTTTACTGGCTAGGACAGTCTTATTGGGGTAATGGATACGGTACTACAGCAGTTT
>JAHFUF010000527.1 GCA_023265235.1 Blastocatellia bacterium | reverse complement strand
CCACCTACCAAAAGTTTTTCATATTTTTTTACTGATGTGCTAGATATTTCTAAGTTTTTGACTCCTAAGTTAGAAAGCCAAGCTTCATAAATATCTCGTTTTTCATTTAGTTTAACAGTAACTTTATCTATGACTTTATAATTACCTTGTTCACGGATCTTGGATTTAACTTTTTCTGCTTCATCAGGTCTAACAAAGTTTTGTGTCAAAATATCTTTTACTTTAGTTAAACCTTGTTGAATTACTTGCTCATCATCAGAAGCACAGTACATACCTAGTAAATATTCTAAGACATAAATAGGCACATTTGCGCCTTCTTTGACCATTTTAGTTAGGTCTTTACGTACTACCCGTCCAGCAAAATGTTGGTTTTGTAGTGTATCAATACTTATATTAATCTCATTAGTCATGTCTTAGAGCCTTAAAAATCATTCGTAAAAGCTAAGTCAATAGTTACTGTAATTCGAGTCCATTCAGCTTGATTTTCTGCATCACGTAAAATTAGATAATAGTCTTTCTTTTTATCATATTGACCTGTTTTGATTGTTAATTGAATAGATTTTTTTCTTTCATCCATAACTTGTGAAGTACTATCAAAAGTTACTGCTACTTCATTACTAATTAACTCATTTTCATCACGTAATGAAATAAGTAGTGTTCCAGGTTTTATTCTTTCAGAAATAGGCTCTGTTTGAATAAAAGTAAAGGTTTGCAGATTGTTTACTACTCTATTTAGTGAACCAAGTATTGATACCCCTACTTTTTTTATTGTTAATTTTTCTGCTTGTTGGCCTCGCAACTCTTTAACAAAAATAATAGGTACTACAATTTCTTGTAGCATAGCACCACCATGAATAAAACGCGCACCTCCAACAAAGTGAAAACGATTGGTGCCTTTAGGAATCCAAAACTCCATATTTCCTTCAATTCCTGCTGTTGTTTTTATACTGCCATGCCAAGCACTAGGATTATTATCTAACTCAGTACCTAGTAGATAACGTTTTTTAGCTTTAACTAGATTAATAGGTTTAACTTCTATTTCAGTTTTGTCTAGCTGATTAACAGAGGTTTCTTGGAAAAGAAAACCATGATCTGCGGTTACTAAAACTTGGCTACCATTTAGCCTATTGATAATTATATTCACTAAACTAAACAGTTCTTTTATTGCTATACGTACAGCATTAAAAGTATTTTCTTCTGTACTAGCATTATCTCCTGTAGCATCAATTTGGTTATGATAGATATAAATAACACGCCAGGGTTTTACAAACTCTCGCCCTTGATCCTTATTCATTTCTAATAATTCTGTTGCTTTAATTGCTATGCCTTCAAACTTATTAAGAATTTTACTACGTTGCTCCAATGTTGCCGCCGGGTGAGCATCAACAATCAAATCGGCACTGGTAGAGTTTTTATAATCATACTGGTTATGTGGAAGCAATGCTGCCATACCTAATGCTGTATAGCTTGGTAATACTCCTAGTTGAGTGTTTAATGTTGCCTTAAAACGATTTTTACCATTAAGTTCTTTGGTTAGTTCTTGTGCTGCCTCAAAACGAAAAGCATCACTAATAATTACATAAACCTTACTCTGTGCTGATGTTTTAAGCAAAGGTACAACTTCAGTACGATAAAAATTCTGCTGATTTTTAATTTCGTTAATCTGCCAGTTTTTTAACAAGGCATCATTACTTTCATTATCAATAAAGACACCCCAACTAGCAGCTAATTGACTGATAAACCAGTTGTTGTAACAATTATCTACTTCTCCACGAACCTGTTTAAGTATATCCCATCCTTTTAAGTCAACTTGGTTAACTGCTTCGTGAAATAAACGATAAAGTTGGTCAAAACGATATAACTCATTAACGTAAGCTTGGTACATTACTTTTGCGTTTTGATAACTAAAGCCTTTATCATAGTTTTTCCGTAATGCCAGTAATTCGGCTGCTGCTCCTATCGCGTCATAGATTGATTTATAATAATTTTGATTATTATTATCTTCTGGAAATCTAGCCCAATGCCCATCACATCTTTTTCCAATGATAAACCGTATGTGTTCAAGGTTTATATTCATACCATCATTAATAATATAATCGCGTAAACAACTGGCAATATGGCGTTCTACTTCTTCAAATGTTATTACCTCAATTAATACACTTTCTGTTAGCTTTGAAAGATGGTCTGTGAGTTTAATTTCTGTTGATATAGAAGCAGATAGCAAATTATATCTTGGGTAATGATTTATATTGCTACGCCACTGTGAGAGAAAGACTGTAGCATTTAAGGCAAGAGATTTATTGGTTAGTTGGAAATGCTTTAAGGCTTTTGGTAGTTCTGCTTTAAGATTCAAAGCAAAATCTGTTACTAATATTTTTATTAATAAATCTACTAGTTTCGGTTGGTTTTCACTATATCCAAAACTCCTAGCTGCCATTTCCCAAAAAGATGCTGTTAAATCATATTTTTCAACTTCATTAAAACTGCCTATTGTTTGAGATAAATCACATACTTCCTGATTACAAAACTCACCAAAAAGCTTCATGAAAATACTAAAAGGCTCAGGTTGGTCAGCTTTGACCAGTACTGCTATCATTTTACGGTCAATATCTGTTTCTAAGTCTGATGGTGATGCCCATTTTTTTAAGCTTTTAAGGCGTTCTTGATTACGGAAAAAAGGCATTCTTTTGTTTAAATGCTCTCGCATAGACAATTGGGTCAAACTTAAGTCATCTAAGATAATAGAGGCACTATCAGCATAGAATGTGCGACTATATAAACGGATGTCTAATAACCAATCTTTTTCATATTCTGGTTCTGCAAATGGAGAATAAAGCAGGTATTGATTTTTAGTATCAGTTAATTCTAAAAGGATTTTTAGTTCTAATAGTGGAATTTGATCCAATCTAAGTACTGTAATACCTTCTATGGCAATGGTACTAAGGTTATCTTCAAACTCTTTATCAGGATCATGCCAAAAAACAATACGCTCGTTTTCTTCTTTGAAAAGCCTAGTTAAACTATCAGCTATTTGAGGTGCGTCCATTAAAACTCCTGCTTATCTACTTTTAGTTTAGGATTAAAAATTTTAATGATATAAATGATATATTAGCTGGTTATAATACCATTTTCGTAGAAAAACTGGTTAATCAGTTAGTCAATAGGGGATTGAATAACTATGTCACAAACATACCTAGAACAACTTTGGCAACAAATAGTAATTTTGCCAATAGAAGAACAAAAGCAACTGCAACAAAGACTTAGTGATAGTTTATCTGAAGTAGTAACAGAAGAAGAATTTGAACAGATGCTTTTAACAGAAGGATTGCTAGTAACTACTAGTAAATGGATAACAGATTCTAGCTTATCCTTAAACCGAACTCCTATAGAAAATAAAGGCAAACCTTTGTCAGAAATGATAATAGAGGAGCGTAGATAATTGGCAGTCTATTTTTTGGATAGTAGTGCTATCATCAAAGCTTACGTGATGTAATGTGGACATAATCTTTATTGTTATTCAGTTTCAGCCGCAATGGTTTTAGTTTCAGCTAATAACGTTCCAAATTTGCCATAATTAACACGAACACCCTCATCTAAATCCAATTTGATTTTTTGGTCAGCATAATGGCGTAGGAAATCATCAAATGCGCTTAATTCTGCTTGTTTTTTCTTCAGTGTATCTAGTTCTCTTTGCAGTTTATTACGGTTTGCGCTTGATGTAGCAAGTTCTTTTTCATTGCTGATATAGTCAATGCGTCCTGCTAGTTTGCTTTGCAACGGGATTATGTACTCATTACGCATACGAGATAAGGTTGATTCATTGTAACGATGTAGATAAACCAAGCATTCAAAAGCCTTCTGTTTACCGCTAGAGAATAACCAATAAATAGGGCGTTTTTTATAAGTTTGAACGTGGTCTTTATAAAATTGATTGCTAAAGTAGCGCCGGATTGTTTCGTGTGATGTTTCGCCCTGCTTTGGTGAGAGGCTTTCAGCTACAAACTTCAAGTTTTCTTCTATGCTACTTTCTGGCCAGGCGACTTTAAGAAATTCTATAAACCGATTTGTTGCATCATCAGGAAACCATTCCTGATCCATTATTGGGTTAATTGCATCCTCATCTGCTGCAAATGTCTTGTATTTGCTCGCGTCAAAGCCTTCGTTGCCACTTTGAGCATATACCAAACCTGCAACATCCAAGCTATAGCGTCCCATCATACAGCCTACTGCATAGGAGATTAGCCGTTCTATGTCGGCTTCACGGTTAGGCCGAGCCAGCGTGATTTGTTCTTCTGGCACTTCGGGCGACATT
>JAHFUF010000526.1 GCA_023265235.1 Blastocatellia bacterium | reverse complement strand
TTAGACGTACTCCGCGCAATAGGAAAAGAGCCTCAATCCTTCCAAGCTTTAATCAAAGAAATTTCCTTGGCTAAAGGAGGCAATACACACCTAGACAATTATATTCAGACTTTAGAAAAAGAATTTTCCCAGTTAAATAATACAAATACTATAGAAACTCAAGCACGTCGCCTAGTAGAACGCCTTGCTTTGGCCTTACAAGCCTCATTATTAGTCCGTCACGCAAGTCATGCTGTAGCCGATGCATTTTGTCAAACTAGATTATCTGGAGATTGGGGAAATTGTTTTGGAACATTACCAAACAATATAGACTTACAAGCTATTTTATCAAGCATCTAGGAAATTCTCCCTTCTTTAGAATCGTAATAAAAATTATTTTCCTAACTTCTGCTGGAACGTTCAAAAAAATCGTCTATTGGTTTTAAGTACCTTTTTTATTGATTCTCTCCCTAGCTTAATTTATATTCTTACAGGATATAAATTAAGCTATATTCACCGTACTTGCTACACTTAATATCAATTACACTAAATTATGTAACTTAGGAGAATACTTATGAATTTGATCAGCCGCAAAAAAGTTTTCCTTTTTGTAGTAATTATGAGCCTTTTGGTTTGTTCTACCAATTTAATTGTTCCTGCTAACCTTCCACAACAAAACTTAAATGTATATGACAAAGAGCGTGGTAAAAGTATGCTACTATCGCTTAAAGAAGATCTAAAAAAATACTACTACGATAGTACTTTTCATAGTATGGATGTAGATACTCGTTTTAAGACAGCAGAAGAAAAGATTCAGCAAGCTGCTTCTAATGGTCAGATCTTTGGCATCATCGCCCAAACTTTAATGGACTTAAATGACTCTCATACTTTTTTTCTCCCTCCTTCTAGGACAGCAAAAGTAGAATATGGCTGGCAAGTACAAATGGTTGGCGATAAATGCTATGTTGTTGCAGTTAAACCAGATAGTGATGGTGATAAAAAAGGCTTACGTCCAGGCGATGAAGTAGAAACAATAAATGGATTTGCTCCTTCTCGACAAGATCTTTGGAAAATCCAGTATAGTTATAATACTTTACGCCCTCAGCCAGCAGTCCGTTTTCTAGTAAAAAGACCTGATGGAGAAAAAGCACAAATAGATGTTGTTTCTAAAATAACTCAAGGCAAAGCAATACAAGACCTAACAGACGATGATGGACTAGATTTCTTACAAATTATCCGAGAACAAGAAAATAATAACCAACTAAACCGCCATCGCTTTGTAGACATAGGAGACATAACTGTTTGGAAAATGCCCCAGTTTGACCTCTCACAAGAAGAAGTTGATAAAGCTATGGACATTGTAAAAAAGAGTAAAGGCTTGATTATAGACTTAAGAAGAAACCCTGGCGGTTTAGTTAGTATGCTACAAAGATTAGTAGGAAGCTTTTTTGAGCAAGACATCAAAATAGGTGAGTTAAAAGGACGTAAAGAAACAAAGCCATTAATAGCTAAATCTCGTGGTAAAAAAGCTTACACAGGTAAAGTAGTCGTACTAATAGATAGTAAGTCTGCTTCTTGTTCAGAAATTTTTTCTAAAGTAATGCAATTAGAAAAACGTGGCACAATAATAGGCGATACTTCCTCAGGCTCAGTAATGATAAGCCGTTCCTATCGTCATCAATTAGGTGTGGATGTAGTAGTCTTTTATGGAGCAAGTGTTACACAATCAGACTTAATAATGACAGATGGAAAAAGCTTAGAACATATTGGTATTACTCCAGATGAAATAATTCTGCCATCAGCTAATAATTTAGCAGCAGAAAAAGATCCTGTATTAACTCGTGCAGTAGAACTTTTAGGTAAATCTATCTCAGAAGAAAAAGCAGGAAAACTCTTTCCTATAGAGTGGCAAAAATAGTAGGGGGCGACCTGTTCGCCCTTCTTCTCAATTAATTAATAGGGCGAACATTTCGCCCTTACATATCCCAAGATATCAAGATATTAAAACCACAGCATTTTTTTGTTTTTCATCAACTTTTTAGTTTTTAATCATTCATTAAAAAAAGTTTAAAGTTGAGGTATTTAATTTGCGTAGCTTCTCTACAAAAACAGCCTGTTTTGGAGAAGCTAACAAAGATGTCCAACAAAACCTCTTCTATTATCAATACTGCTTCAAATTATGCACATCTAGTAGTACCACTAGCAGCCGTAGTAATTTTGCTAGTACTACTTGTACCATTACCCCCAATTTTACTTGATATTTTAATAAGCTTTAATTTAATGCTATCTGTTATTTTATTATTAGTATCAATGTATATACTTGAACCAGTTGAGTTTACTGCTTTTCCTACTTTGCTTTTACTAACAACTCTTTATCGTTTATCACTTAATGTTGCTACAGCACGATTAATTTTACTTAATGGCGAAATGGGAGAAAGTGCGGCTGGTTCAGTAATTAAAGCCTTTGGTGAGTTTGTTATAGGAGGTAATTATGTTGTTGGTTTGGTGATTTTTATTATTTTGTTAGTGATTCAATTTGTGGTAGTTAACCATGGTGCAGTACGTTCATCAGAAGTAATGGCTCGTTTTACACTAGACGCAATGCCAGGCAAACAAATGGCAGTAGACGCAGATTTAGCAGCAGGAATTATTGATGAACACCAGGCTAAAAAACGTCGTGAAGAAATTTCCCAAGCTTCAGAATTTCATGGCGCGATGGATGGAGCAATTCGTTTTACTCAACGCGATGCAGTAGCATCTATCTTAATCACATTTATCAACATAATTGGAGGGTTTGCTGTTGGTGTTTTGCAACACGGCTTACCAATTGTTGATGCTGCAAAAACCTATACTATATTAACCGTTGGTGATGGTGTAGCAGCAGCAGTTCCATCATTATTTGTTTCAGTAGCAGCAGCAATTGTCACTACTCGTGCTACTAGACAATCTAGTATGGGTGAAGTTGTTTCTGCACAACTATTAGTTAACCCTATGCCCATTTTTATTACTTCTGGAGTTTTAGCTTTTTTAGGGTTACTTCCTGGCATGCCTCATATTCCTTTTCTACTCTTGGCTGCTGGCACAGCATGTGTTGGTTATTTATCCCAACAACACCGTCAAGACTCAGCAAAAGCCGCAGAAATTGCTAGCACCCAAGCTGAAGAACCAGCAGCAGCACAAACTGAAGCTACAGAAGGATTACTTAAGCTAGATATTTTAGCTTTAGAAGTAGGTTATGGCTTAATTCCTTTAGTAAGTAGTAATAACACTTTTATTGGTCGCATAAGAGAAATTCGCCGTCAAATAGCTTTAGATTTAGGGGTTATCGTCCCTTCAGTCCATGTTAGGGATAACTTACAAATCGCGCCAAAAGAATACTCCATTTTACTAAAAGGTAATCGAATTGCCCGTGCAGAGCTAAAAACAGATTGTTTTATGGCTATTGATCCTGGCATTGTTCGAGAACAAATCGATGGTGCACCAACTATAGACCCAGCTTTTGGTATGCCTGCACTATGGATACGTAATGAGTTAAAAGAAAAAGCTATTGCTGCTGGTTACACAGTAGTAGATCCAATTACAGTGATTTGTACTCACCTATCTGAAGTAATTAAAGAACATTCATCAGAATTATTAGGACGACAAGAAACACGTACACTACTAGACGAACTAGCTAAAACACACCCTAAGACAGTAGAAGAAACCATACCAAAAGTACTCTCTTTAGGAGAAATTCAACGTGTTTTACAAAACTT
The DNA here is from genome assembly GCA_023265235.1 of Blastocatellia bacterium. Taxonomy (GTDB): domain Bacteria; phylum Acidobacteriota; class Blastocatellia; order Chloracidobacteriales; family JADJPF01; genus JADJPF01. Next base: position 579 of record JAHFUF010000526.1, on the reverse strand, counting down.
GCTTAAAGAAAGAATCCCTATTCGTGATCTAGTTACAATATTAGAATCTATTGCTGATGCCGGAACAGTGACACACGATGTCAATCTTTTGACAGAATTTGCTCGTGTAGCTCTAGCTCGCACTATTTGTAACCGCCTAGCTAGTGATAATGACGAGCTAGTAGTACTTACTATTGATCCAGTCTTTGAACACCAGCTTGTTGAAAGGCTTGGTTTAACAGGAAGTGGAATAAAAGCTGCCATTGAACCAGATTTTGCACGTGCTCTACTAGAGAAAATTGAATTGATGGTTGAATCTGCACTATTAGCTCAACCAATTTTGCTCTGTTCTGCTTTACTAAGGCCACATTTAAAGAAGCTTACGGCACGATTCTTGCCAAATCTTTCAGTAATTGCTCATAGCGAGATTGCTCCAACAGTAAAACTAGTTTCTGTTGGAATAATTAAGTGATGTGCCTTATGTCAACCACCCCCACTTAAAAATCTTATAAATTTTTTGAAGTGGGGGCTTGCAAGAATCAGAAATGAGGGAGGCAAGCCTAGTTGATTAGCCTAAGTCAGAAGTTAGTGACTGACTAC
>JAHFUF010000040.1 GCA_023265235.1 Blastocatellia bacterium | reverse complement strand
GCTTTTCATGTTGGCCTTATTTTTATGCTTGCTCCAATATCACTTCAAATTAGAGCTTTACCTAGGTCGATAGAGGTTTTTGTTACACTGGTTGCAGTGCTTAGCTTGGCTATTCCTGCTAAACTTCACCAAATCTATCGTAACTACCATAGCTTTATAAAAGAAGATGATATTTGTAGTACTAAAGCATAGTCCAAACTAACAGACAAAGAACCTAGGTTATCAAATTATGAGTTTTAATCTGCCATTAAAATTATTACTAACCGGATTAATTATTTTTACCAGTACTAGCTTTGCTTTTTCCCAAAAGGTTGAAACAGGTTTTCTTAACCGTAATCTTACGTTTAATAAAAAAAATTATCGCTACCAAGTCTATCTACCATACCAATACACTAGAAATAAAAAATGGCCAGTAATACTTTTTCTTCATGGCAGAGATGAACGGGGAGAAGATGGTTTATTACAGACGGATGTAGGTATTGCTACGGCAATACGTCGTTATATGGAACGATTTCCAGTTATTGTTGTTTTTCCACAATGTCCTAGTGATTCACATTGGACACAGCCTTTTATGGGGAAACAAGCCCTAATAGCTTTAGACAAAACAATTCAAGAGTTTAATGGAGATCAACAGCGTATTTATTTAACAGGTATATCTATGGGTGGGGCAGGTAGTTGGTATTTAGCAGCAAATAACCCAGCAAGGTTTGCTGCTATTGCTCCTATTTGTGGTTGGGTTGTCCCACCAGTAAATTTAGCATCGTTGCCTAAACTCCCAGAAGCAGTTTCTAAAATTATGCAAGAAAAAGACTCTTATACTGCAATGGCTAAACTAATAGGAAAAACACCTGTTTGGCTCTTTCATGGAGATATGGACGATATTGTAGCTGTTAATGAATCCCAAAAAATGGCTGAAGCACTTAAAGCAATAGATACTGAAATAAAATATACTGAGTATAATGGGGTAGGACATAACTCCTGGGATCAAGCTTATGCTGAAAGTGACTTTATTACTTGGTTACTTTCCCATAGTCTTAGTAAATAATACGGTTATAATTAACTCTTATTTTTGAAAAAGAAAAACTTATGGCTACAACAAAACTAATAATATGTTTATGTTTACTTTTTATCGTCAACCTTTTTGTACAGGAAAAAAATCCTAATTCGCTACTTGGTAAAAACCTAATTATTAATGGAGGTGCTGAGTCAGGAGAAGCGGCTTGGAGAGGAGAAGGGTTTGAATCCGCTCGTTATGGTAGTTTTGGCGATGAATGGGATGTTGGAGTAGCAGGAGCACCTAATGGTGGTGATAGTTACTTTCGCTTAGCGGTTCATGAGGGGAAAGAATCTGCTATAGCTAAACAAATAATAGATCTTTCACGGGCAGCAGAATTTATTGACAAAAACCCACTGGAAATTACTCTTTCTGGTTATATTGGTGGAAGTCCTACCCAAGAAGAAAAATTTGCAGTTACTTCTTTAATAATCAGTTTTTTAGATGCAGACAAAAAAACACTTGGCTCCAGTAGTATAGAAGTTAAGGAAACAGAACTTCCTAAAGCAGAAGTAGGGGCATCAACTATGGTTTTACGAACTAAAACAGAAAAGCTTCCTAAAGGCACTCAAATTATAGAGGTTGCCTTAAAAGTGAAAAATGCTTGCTCAAAATGTACTTCTATAGGTTATGCAGACAATATTTCTTTAATTTTTAAGCAAGTAAAATAACTTAAACCATAACGCAGCCCTAAAGAACTGGACTATTAAAGCCCTTCTGGGGCTTAGAAGGATTGAAAAGTAAGAGTTACTGCTGTTTATTCGGTAAAATGGCTTTATTTCTTAAAGAAAACCGCATAGTTTTCCTGATAAATCCAACAAAGCTAAGATTTTATTTAGGAAAGGAAAATTTTATGAGTACTGCTGTCAAAATGGAACAAACCGTAAGTAATTTTATTGCTAAACCAGTAAAAATGCTGATAGGTAAAGATTGGGTAAATGCTATTAATGGAGCGACTTTTCCTGTTTATAACCCTGCTACAGGAGAGGTTTTAGCCAATGTAGCAGAAGGTCGTAAAGAGGACATAGAATTAGCTGTAAAAGCTGCTCGTAAAGCCTTTGAAGAAGGCCCATGGCATAAAATGACCTCCTCAGAAAGAGGGAAACTTCTCTGGAAACTAGGAGATTTATTAGAAAAACATTTAGAAGAATTTGCTCAGCTTGAGTCTTTAGACAATGGTAAACCCTTGACTGTAGCGCGTGGGGCAGATGTACCACTAGCCGCAGACTTATTTAGGTATATGGCAGGGTGGGCGACTAAGATAGAAGGAAGTACTATTCCTATTTCTGTTCCTTATACTCCTGATACAAAATACTTAGCTTATACATTAAGAGAGCCAGTAGGTGTAGTAGGGCAGATTATTCCTTGGAATTTTCCTTTGTTGATGGCTGCTTGGAAGCTTGGGCCAGCCCTAGCAACAGGTTGTACAGTAGTATTAAAACCTGCTGAACAAACGCCACTGAGCGCACTTAGATTAGCAGAGTTAATACAAGAAGCAGGTTTTCCAGAAGGAGTAGTTAATGTTGTTTCTGGTTATGGCGAAACAGCAGGTGCTGCTTTGGCTGCACATCCTGATGTTGACAAGGTAGCTTTTACAGGTTCTACAGAGGTTGGTAAGCTGATTTTACAAGCCGCAGCAGGTAATTTAAAGAAAGTAACTTTAGAGTTAGGTGGTAAATCTCCTAATATTGTTTTTAAGGATGCTGACCTAGACGCAGCAGTTGCTGGTGCTGCTAGCGCGATCTTTTTCAACCATGGACAATGTTGTTGTGCAGGTTCTCGCCTCTATGTTGAAGAGAGTGTATTTGATAAAGTTGTTGATGGTGTAGCTCAAATAGCTGATAACATAAAGGTTGGCGCAGGTTTTGATCCTAATACACAAATGGGGCCACTAGTTTCTGACGAACAACTAAAGCGAGTTTGTAGTTATATGAAATCGGGTTTAGAAGCAGGAGCAAAAGCTGTGGCTGGCGGTGAAAAACTAGGCGATAAGGGTTATTTTGTTAAACCTACTGTTCTAACTAATGTTGATCACAAAATGAAAGTGGTAGAAGAAGAAATTTTTGGCCCAGTAGTTACTGTAATGCCATTCAAACACGCAGATGAGATTGCTCCTGTTGCTAATGATACTATTTATGGTTTGGCTGCTGGTATTTGGACAAACGATGTTAGCAAAGCTCATAGTTTAGCCGCTAAATTACGTGCAGGGACGGTTTGGATTAATTGCTACAACATTTTTGACGCTGCAATGCCTTTTGGTGGTTATAAACAATCGGGTTGGGGCCGTGAAATGGGTAAAGAATCTTTAGAGCTTTATACAGAAGTTAAGTCTGTTTGTGTCAAAATGTAGTCAAAAAACCTAATCTTCATTTTTAAGAAAATAAGGCTCTGTATTAGTTTTAGTACTTAATATAGAGCCTTGCTAATTTAAGTGCTTTACATTATAAATTTATGAATTTTATGAATTTAGTTTTAATAGGTGGCCACAGTCGTAATATTGGTAAGACCTCTGTAGTAGTTGGGATTATTAATGCATTGTCAGAGTTAAACTGGACGGCTGTAAAAATTACTCAAACAGGTCATAATATTTGTGCTGATGATGGGCTAGAATGTGGCTGTCAAGTACCAGCCCATGAATTTATCCTTACAAAAGAAATAGAAAAAAGCTCTCGTGCAGACACTACAAGGTTTTTAGCTGCTGGTGCTAGCCGATCTCTTTGGTTACGTACTAGGCAGGGAGAACTTGTTTCTGCCTTACCAACATTAAGAGCAGAGGTTGAACAAGATAATTATGTGATTATTGAAAGTAATAGCTTACGTAGGTTTTGGACTCCAAAACTATATTTACAGGTTTTAGACCCTAGCGTTAATGATTTTAAGGTTTCTGCGCAGCAATTTTTTGATTTAGCAGATGCTTATATTATAGTAGATAAAACTCAGGAAACCATAAAAGAGGTTGTAGGTAATAATGACGGGGTTGGTTTTTCTATAGATACAGCTAAAAGCTTAGCAAAGCCACACTTTATAGTAACACCTAAAGAAAAATTTATTAACAAAGCTATAGTAGATTTTGTTAGGAAAAGGCTTTGTGTTTAAAGATAAGCCAACGTAAAACTGTTCTTTCACAAAATTCGGTCCAAACTCTTATACATTGTTATTAAAATTTTGTGAAAGAACTTTGCTGCAAATATACATTAATTGTACCAGTATGCATATTACTTTAAGCAAAACGGAAGTAAAAATGTTTTCTAAGAAATCTATATTTTACTGATTAATATTTTAAAAATATCTTGCTTACTTAAAATTCTTAAAATTAAGGAGACTTTATGAAAAGACTGTTTTCAGTACTAGGTATAGTCCTAGTACTAAGTTTAACTGTTCTAGCTCAAGCCCCTACAGGGTTAAAAGTTCCAGACTTGTTTCGTTTTAAGCGAGTTAGCGATCCTCAAGCCTCCCCAGACGGCAAAACTATTGCTTATAGTGTTACTAGTTATGATAGAGAAACTAACAAACGCACTAGTCAGATATATTTGGCCAGTGGTCAGGATGCACAGCTTTTAGCAGAAAGTTCTGGTAAAGAAAGTCGGCCACGCTGGTCACCAGATGGAAAACTTCTAGCTTTTATTTCTTCTCGTGATGGTGCGTCGCAAATCTGGACATTTAATGTTGATACCAAAGCAGTACAAAAATTAACTAATATTTCCACAGAAGCTAGCGACATGGTTTGGTCACCTGATGGTAAACACCTACTTTTTACTTCTGAGATTTACCCAGAATGTGGTGATGATGATTGTAATAAGAAAAAACTCACTGAGGTAGAAAGCAGTAAGGTAAAAGCTAAAATTGCTGATCATTTACTCTATCGTCACTGGAATAGTTGGAAAGAGGGTAAACGTAGCCATGTTTTTATTGTTTCTGCTAGCGGTGGTACAGCACTGGACTTAACAACAGGAGATTTTGACGCTCCACCTTTTTCATTAGGTGGGTCAGATAATTATGCTTTTTCTCCTGATAGTAAAGAAGTTTGTTTTGCTCGTAATACAGACAAGGTAGAAGCAACTAGCACTAATAACGACCTATTTTTAGTGTCAATTAAAGGTGGTGAAGCAAAACGTATTTCAACTTCTCAAGGCTCAGATACTAACCCTCTATACTCACCTGATGGTCGTTTTATTGCTTATCGTTCCCAAGAACGCCCTGGATTTGAAGCAGATCGTTTTCGATTGATGCTCTATGATCGTACCTCAGGTAAATCCCGTAGCATTAGCGAAAGCCTAGATCGTGTAGTAGAAGAGTTTGTTTGGACACCTGATAGTAAAAAGATTTATTTTACTGCAATTGATAATGGGTACATACCGATTTATGTTGTTGATCTAGCAACAACAGAGATTAAAAAGGTTGTTGATAAATCATGTAATGGTGAACTTGGTATTACTGCTGAAGGTAATAAGTTGTTTTTTACCCGTAGTTCAATGACCCAGCCATCAGAGGTTTTTACTCTACGCTTGGAAAATATGAATGAAAAGCAGATCACAAATGCTAATAGTGAAATACTCTCAAAACGTCAAATGGTTGAAGGTGAAGATATTTATTCAAAGAGTCCTGCTGATGGAGCCAATATCCACTCTATTTTGCTTAAACCAATTGGGTTTGAAGCAGGTAAAAAATACCCTATGGTAGTTTTAATTCATGGCGGGCCTCAGGGTGCTTGGGAACATAATTTTGGCTATCGTTGGAATGCAAATATTTATACCTCAGCAGGTTATGTAGTTTTAATGCCTAATCCACGCGGGAGTATTGGTTATGGCCAAAAGTTTACAGATGAAATTAGCGGTGATTGGGGCGGTAAATGTTATCAAGATGTTATGAGTGCTGTTGATCATGCTATTTCTCTTGGGTTTGTAGACAAAGCTCGTGTTGGTGCTGCTGGGGGGTCATTTGGTGGTTATATGGTCAATTGGATTTTAGGCCATACTGATCGCTTTAAGGCACTTGTCTCTCATGCTGGTGTCTATAATTTGGTTAGTATGTATGGTGCTACAGAAGAGCTTTGGTTTACAGACTGGGAATTTAAGGGTACGCCTTGGAATAACCGAGAGCTTTATGAAAAACATTCTCCTAGTAACTTTGTGAAAAACTTTAAAACCCCAACCCTAGTTATTCATGGAGAATTAGACTATCGTGTCCCAGTAGGTGAAGGCATACAGCTATTTACCGCTTTACAAAGAATGGATGTTCCTTCTAAGTTACTTTATTTCCCAGATGAAGGGCATTGGATACTAAAACCACAAAATAGTGAACTTTGGTATAACACTGTATTGGAATGGTTTAAGACACATTTAAATAATTAAATGGCTAAGAGATTTTCTAAAAGGTAGTTAGAAAAATTAGACAAATCGCCTGCAACTTATCCTAATAGCAGGCGATTTTTGTATTGTAAGAAGATTAAAGCAAATTACTAGTAATAAGTTGAAAAACCGTTTGTAATAGAATAGTTTACATAAATAACAAAGAAACTTGTATAAGTTTTGATAGGCTTGAAAACTAGTTTGACAACTTTGGAAAGCTTTTGCTAATCTTGCATATTTGTATCCAAGGATAAATTTTCACCTTTAATTAAGCGAGTTGCCTTATGCATTATCGGCCTTTCTGGCCTAAGATAAAATCCTATAAAAACTTATTTTGTTTGTTGTTGATCGTATTAATACTGGCTACAAGTGGCTGTTTAAGTGTAAAAACAACAAAAAGTACTGCTACTTTGTTAAAGAGTTATGAGCGTCTACCAGCAAATACTTTAATTGAGAAAATAAATAGTTTAACAGAAGTTAATTCTATAAAAGGGAATGCTTCACTAAAGCTAACGGACTTAAAGCTTTCTGAGCAAGGCAAAATAGAACCGTATCGCCCTGCTGATGCTTTAGTAGTTTTACAACGCCCTGAACAAATTCGTTTATTAATACGTGTGCCAATTATTAAACAAAATATCGCAGATATGACTTCTGATGGAGATAAATTCCGTATTGCAGTCTATTATCCAGATGAATATAGGCGATTTCTAATTGGGAGTAATAGCGGCAAGTATGGAGAGCAATTAGAGAAAATGTCAGGACAAGATGAAAAAAAGCTTCAGCAAAAACAACAGATTAGCTCTATTGCACGCATTCGCCCCCAGCATATTACTGAAGCAGTATTAATAAAGCCTATAGAAACTAAAAATAGTAAATTAGAATATTTTGTTTCAGATTTAGCTCGTGAAGAAACAGATATAGTGCCTGGGCAATCCCCTAAGCGAGTACTACGTAGCTATGAGGTATTATACCTGTTAGAAAAACTAGATACAGGTCAATTACGATTACTTAAGGAATTTTGGTTTGATCGTACACAAGCGAACTTACCTCTAGCTCATATGCAAATCTTTAATCAAGATGGAGCAGTAGTATCAGAGGTTAGTTATAAAAAATATAAAACTATTGGCAAAACAGCATTTCCTCAAACAATAGAAGTCATACGTTCAATGGATAATTACATATTAGAGTTAAACTTTGAAAATACTCAAGAAAATACTGATGTTGAAAAATCTGTTTTTTTCCTAGAAAACAAGGAAAATTTACCAGAAAAAGACTTGGACGCTTCTTAGTTTTCCAAAATAGAGTGAAACTTTCTTTTTAGCTTGCAAGGTTTTTATTCTTATTACGTTCAGAAACTAAAAAATAAGTTCTTATCCCCTAATAAATATTATAAATATTGGGCTTAAAAGGTGAATTGATGGATAGTTTAGTTATGGCTAACTTAAGCCAACGTCCTGTTAGAACAATAATAAGTGCTGTTGGCGTTGCTTTAGGGATTGTACTAGTAATCTTAATGGTTGGCCTCTCTCATGGAATGTTGCAAGAACAAGGTCGTCGTAATTCTAACGTAGGAGCGGAAATACTCTTTACCCGGCCAAATAATTACGGGCCAGGAACAAGTTCTGTACTATCCTTACCAGTTCAATATGCTCCTGAGATTAGTAAAGTATCAGGAGTTCAAGCTGTTAGTCCAATAGGTCAATACTTAAAACCTTCTAATCAAAGCTTTGGTATGGAAATGGTAGAAGGTGTTGATATAGAGAGCTACCAAAAAGTTACTAACCTAAGTATTAGCGAAGGTAAAAACCTAACTACTGATGATGAAGTTATTATTGACCCTGTTTATTCTCGCGATAAAAAAGTAAAGGTTGGCGATAGTATTGATTTATTTGGTCATAAGTTTTATGTCTCAGGAATTTATCAGCCAGAAATTGGTGCTAGAATGAAAATAAAACTTTCTATGATGCAAAATCTTCTTGGCTCAAAAGATCGCTGTAGCTTTGTTTTTGTAAAATGTAAACCTAAGTATAGCCAAGAGCAAGTAGCAGAAAATATCTTAACTGCTTTACCAGATAATAAAGTGCTTTTTACTCGTGAAATACAAGAGCTTTATGAAAAAGGGTTACCAGTCGTCAATGTTTTTGTTAAAGCTGTGGTGGTAGTTTCTATAATTATTAGCGTTTTAGTAATTATGCTAGCAATGTATACCACTATCATAGAAAGAACCCGTGAAATTGGTGTACTCAAAAGCCTAGGAGCATCAAAACAATTTATTGTTTTTGAAATCGAGAAAGAAGCTTTATTAATTAGTGTTCTAGGTACTTTACTTGGCTATTTAGTTGCTATAACTGGTAGATGGTTGATAATAAAAAACACATCATTAATTATTGAACTAGAGCCAAAGTGGTTATTTTATGCTGCTTTAGTAGGTATATTAAGCGGTTTATTAGGTGCACTTTATCCTGCCCTTCGAGTAGCTAATCAAGATCCAGTTAAAGCTTTAAGCTATGAATAAAATGAAAACAATATTACAAACTATAGACTTAAAAATGATTTACCAAATAGGTAAAATCCCTGTAAATGCTTTGCGAGGGGTTAATCTTACAGTAAATGAAGGCGAGTTTGTTGCAATAATGGGGCCTTCAGGTTGTGGTAAGTCTACTATGCTACACATTCTTGGTGGAATGCTTAAGCCTAGTTCTGGTAGCGTATTAATTGATGGCCAAGATTTATCTAAAATGAGTGATAGTTCACGTACTGAACTTAGACGACAAAAAATAGGCTTTGTTTTTCAAAAATTTAACCTTTTTCCTACTTTAACAGCAGAAGGAAATATTCGTTTAGCAGAAAGAATTAGGGCTAATGGTAATCATAAAAATGAAGGAGAACGTCGTACAGAGATTTTACGGTTGTTAAATTTAGAAGGTAGGTTAAACCATAAACCCCTAGAGCTATCTGGTGGTGAACAACAACGTGTAGCAATTGCTCGCGCTTTAGTAGGACACCCTGCTATTGTTTTAGCTGATGAACCAACTGGTAATTTAGATAGTGAAAACTCCCAGGTTGTATTAAAAATGCTTCAAGAACTAAACAAGAAATTTGGGCAAACCATCATAATGATTACTCATAGCCCAGAAGCCGCAGGAATTACTCAACGAATTGTTCAAATGCGGGATGGACAAATAGTAAAATAAATTAGAAATAGTTTAGTGAATAATTTAGATTGTTTTGTGATTAATTGTTTATGAATATATTTAATATTATAAAAAGCGTAATTTTATGGTCTTATGAGCGAGGTAGTTGGCAATATGATGTGCTTTGCGTTTTTATTCTTACTTTTATCTTTTTAACCCCTAAGGAATTTTTGGATGAGCGGTATTCTAATGACCCTGCCAAAAATACAATGCAAACCCAACGCACTTATATTTCAACTAATGAAATAACATCTGCTGCTACAGCGAATGTACGATTAAATGATTTACTTACAGATGTTCTTTCTCAACGCCTTCAACGTAAGGTTAGAGTTAAACGAATAGAAATTGATACTGTAAAAACCACTAGTAGCCCAACACAAACAGAAAAGCAAGAAGATAGAGGGTTAGTCCGTGGTTATCGCGTTTGGTTTGAATAACTTATTAAACCAACTATTTTCAAGTTTGGTTTTATTTTAACTGGAGATAATTTAGACATGAAAAAACACGTCTTATCTTTTTTAATATGTTTGATTTTAGCATTTTCTTTAATGATAGATACAAAAGCAACACCATCTCCAATGCCTATAAATAGAGCAGAAGCAGAAAACGTGTTAGGAAAAATGGAAAACGTAGGTCGTACTCTTAGTTCTTTAGTTGCAACCCTTTGGCAACAAAAGAAAAATACTCAACTTGGTATTGATGAACCAGCAGAAACAGGCGAACTTTATTATTTACCAGGTAAAAATGGGGCGATAAAATTACGTATAGATATTAGTGCTCCAACAAAAAAGACAGTGGTTATTACTGGAGATGAAATTAAATTTTATCAACCAACTATTCAACAAATGTTAGTAACCTCAATTAAAGGTGCTAAAAATTCTCAGTCTTTTGGATCCTTTGCTATTACTTTTGGATCGGTTTCTGCTATTAGGACAAACTATGAAGTAACATTTGTAAAAGAAGAAAAAATAGAAGGGGAACAAACTTCTTTACTACACCTTTCTCCTAAACAGCCAACTCCTTATAAAGGCATAGATATTTGGATTTCTCATAACTCTTGGCTACCAATACAGGAAAAACTCTTAGAAACTAATGATGTTACTACTATTAAGTTAAGTAACTTGAAGAAAAACGAAAGTTTTAATGTTAAAGCCTTAATAGAAAATTTTGCTCCTCCAAAAGCTACTAAAATTGTTAAAGGCTAATGCTACTAGACTAAGACTTAAGGCTATTACGTAGCCTTAAGCGGTTAATTTAAGGCAAGTATTAGGCTTTCTGCAAATATTTTTTTTCTAGATAGTTTTAATTTTAATCCTTTGGTAGAAGTTGCTTTTTTAAGCTTAAAATAAAGCAGTCCTGAACGACTTTCATTAGGCATAAGAGCCTCTTTTAGTAGGAGGCTATGAGTTAAAAAGTTAGTCTGGATTTTTTCATAGCTATAAGGGTTATAGGCACGGATTTTATAGTAGTCAAGAAGGCTTTCTAATGCTTCTTTGGCTTTTAGATTACTAAGTTGTTGCCCATTAAAATCTAATAAGGAAAAATCTTTTTCTATAAAGACTATAGGCTGTTGGGTTTGATTAGTAATAGTAATTTGAATAGGGATTGTACCAGCTAGTATTAGATTTGCATCGAAATCTTCTACTACTTGGTCTTCTGATAAAATCTTTGCTTGCATTTCTATTATATTGTTAGATACTTTAGCCTCCATTTTTGAAAGCGGGACTTCTTGACGTGGTTTGACTTGAAAAATTGGGCTGCAAGCACAAAAGAGAAAAAAAACTATCAGTGGAATAAACTTTTTCAACATGCTATTTAATAAGGGAAACTTTTTTTGTGAAATTTTATCTTAATACTATAATTGAAAATCTTGAGATACAAATTAAAGATACAAATTAAATCAAAAAGTTTTAGCAAGCCTGAAATTTTATGGAGGCATTAAATGCGAGTAAAGCTGTTAGCTATAGTAATAATGTTTATTTTAGGCACTACTCTTCTTAATAATAACAAGACTTTTGCCTATCCCCCATTCTTAAAACAAACAAAAGATTTAGGACTTGAAGCAAAGGATTGTACTTACTGCCATGAAAAAGCATCTGGGGGAAAAGGCTGGAATAAACGAGGAAATTGGCTTAAAGAGCAAAAGAAAGAGCGCAAAGCCCAAGCTGTAGATGTACGTTGGTTAAAAACTTATTCTGAAGAAACAACAGATAAAGAACCTAAAAAACAAGAGCCTAAAAATGATAGTGCTAATAATACAACTTCTAGTAATTAACCGTAATTCTTAGTCTAGTTAATGACCAAATCAGTTTTATCAAATAAGGTTAGCCCAGCCCGCCGAGTAGCTTTTCAAATACTATGGCGGGTTTTGCTTGAAGATGCTTTTGCTTCAAATTTGCTTGCTTCAAACCTTACTGCAAATTTATCCACTCTAGATCGTGCTTTAGCTCAAGAAATAGTGCTAGGTGTGTTACGACATCAGCTTTATATAGACTGTTTACTGGCAAAAATTTCTAATTGCAACTTAGCAAAATTAGACGTAGAGGTGTTAATTGCCCTACGTATAGGCTTTTATCAAATTCATTACTTAACACGGATCCCAACTCATGCAATAGTTAATGATTCAGTAAACTTAGTTAAGCTAAACAAAAGGGCTTCTGCGTCAGGGTTAGTTAATGCTGTACTGAGAAAAATAGCTAGCACATCACAAGCCCAAAACCTTTCTGGTTTAGATGATTATAAACAACTAGCCTTAATACATTCTCATCCTGATTGGTTGATAAAACGCTGGGTTGAGCGTTATGGGGTAAGTTGGACAACCTCACTAGCAGAAGCTAATAACAAAGCTGCCTTAATATACTTTCGTATCAATTCTTTGAAAGTAAGCATAGAAGTTTTACTAGAAAAACTTACTCAGGCTAGCTTAAAAGTAACTCCTAGTCTTTTAATAAAAGATGCATTTTCAGTAACTAGCGGTAGTCAAGATATACTACTAAGCTTTGCTAGCCAAGGATTAATTTATATTCAAGATGCAGCATCTCAATTAGTTGCTACCCTAGTTGATGCCAAACCAGGTATGCAAGTTTTTGATGCCTGTGCCGCTCCAGGTGGCAAAACTACAGCAGTTGCTGCTCAGATGAATAACCAAGGCTTGATTATTGCAGGGGATTTACACTTAAAAAGAGTTAAATTAATAAAAGAAAATGCTGTTAGGTTAGGAGCAAAAATAATCTTACCTATTTGTTATGACGCTAGAGTAGACATGCCTTTTACTCATGAACAACGTTTTGATAGAGTTCTTGTAGATGCTCCTTGTACAGGTACAGGAACGCTTAGACATAATCCAGAAATTAAATCCCGACTATCTCAAGACAAAATACTAGAACTAGTAACTTTGCAAACAACTATTTTAAGTAACTGTGCTTTGTTAGTAAAAACTAATGGAAAACTCATTTATTCAACTTGTTCTATAGAATATGAGGAAAATGAAGGGGTAATAAGAGAGTTTCTTTCTAAGCATACTAATTTTCAAGTAATTAAACCTAGTTTACCAGAAACTTTTATTACTAAAGAAGGGTTTGTTCGTACTTGGCCACACAGGGATAATACGGATGGTTTTTTTGTTGCTGTTATGGAGAAAGTAAGTTGTCCAAACAAAGAATCTCATTCTAACGAAGTCTTTGTTTCTTAGGAGTACAAAGCTTTAATAGCCTAGTACTTTAGTCCTAGATAGTTTGATTAGAAAGAAAGTTCTTGGCCCTCTTCGTGCATTTCTTCTTCATCTTCAATAGGTTCATCTTGACCATCAGAAAAAATTTCTAAAATCAATTTAGCATTAGATTCAGCTTGAATAGATTGATAAAACTCTACAGGAGATTTTTCTAACTCAAAGTTTCCTTCTGTGACTTCTGCAAAACACTTAAAGGCTGCTTTACCTCTTAAATCACCACAAATTGCATCAGCTAATAAACCCCGATTTAAGTAGAGGTTTCCGGTGATTTGTTCGCTTTGAATATGTAGGATGCCAGTTATTTCATTTTTTTCTAATGTCTGAATTACATCAAACAAATTAATGTAATGTAGATCCCCAGCTAGAGGAACAGAAGGAGACTTTGTTTGTGGGCCAATAACAATAGCCTGTACTTCAGCTACTTCTGATTCGGCTATATCTAGTGGTTCTAATTCTATTACTGGAAGATAGCTATAGTCTTCAGAGGGGTTTTGGTACTGATGAGCACCATAGTTTTGATAAGGGTCTTGATAAGGATCTTGATAGGGGTCTTGATAAGAAGTTTGATATTGATTAGTGTAGGGGTTTTGATAAGGGCTTTGATAAGGATTTTGGTACTGGTTAGTGTAAGGGTTTTGTTGTTGATTCTGTTGGGATTGATTTTGTTGTGAAGACATTTCATCTTGGTATTTACTTAATGCTTGTAATTGCCTCAAAGTTGCTAGTTTGGTATCAACATGAAAACTAGCTGGTGGATAAACTTGTTTTACTTTGAGCAAAGTGGATTCAGCAAAATCTAATTGATTGCTAGCAACATAAATATCAGAAATAACAAATAATTGTTCAGCAGAATTATGAGGAGCACCTTCTTGGTAGTATAGCTCAGCTAGCTTCCACCTAAGATCAGTATTACTAGGAAATTGACTTAGTGCATCTTCCAAAGCAGTAGCAGCGCGTTGATGCGCGTTATATCTCATTGCTAGTTCTACTTCTAACATTGCTTCTTCTACTACTGTTTTTTCTCTTTGGCTGCTCATTAGCTCACCGTCGAAAACTATAATTGCAGAATAAAAAAATAATAAAAATGATACAGGCTTTTTAATAGGACAAGACCATCAGCATAAACTCCTTACTATAGGATTGCAAGCTTAGATGAGTATTTTTTCTCACAATTGCTTTGCTGTTTCAGTTTTTGCTTTAGTAGGGCTTTATGCTAGACTCTTCTGAATTATAATCATTGTTATACCTATATAAAAAGTTTTTAAGAAAGGACTTTATGACCCAA
>JAHFUF010000525.1 GCA_023265235.1 Blastocatellia bacterium | reverse complement strand
AGACGCGCCAATGGCTAACAAATCTCTCCCTATATCAACCGAAATTTTTTGAGTTGGGTTTAAGTCGCAGGCAGAGCTTAAAGCACGATAAGCATTAGCTACTTGAGCATAAAGTGCTCTTGGGTCAGGAGCAGGAGCATTAACATCAGATAATGTGTTATATGCGGTTCTCAAACTATTGATTGCGTTGTTAACTTGATTTTGTAAGCCGCTATTCAAACCAGAACTGCTTAAACTAGTTAAATTTTTGGCAATATTAGCTATGTTAACAGAATAATTCTTTCTAGAAGCTAAATCGCCAGCATAGAGATTCTGTACACTTTGTAATTGAGTAGATGAAAGAGGGGTTGCTGCTTTATAGAAAGAAAGCACGCCTTGGTCATTAAAAATTGTACGAGGCAAAGTTGCGGTACTAGTAGGAGGAAAACCAGCAGTGAAAAATTCTGTTGCTGTTCCACCAGTTTTGAATATTTCTTGTGCACTTGCAGGTATATTGGCAGAGTTTACAGTTATAGTCTCGTTTTGACGAATTCTGTTTGTTGGTATTCCAATAGTATTTTGTAAAAAACTGTCTAGTGGTGCATCAAAAACGGCTCTTGGATTTAGAGAAGGATTTAATGCTGTTGTAGTAGTTGCAGCACTGGTAGTAGCTGCTGGAGCGGTTAAACTTTGCAAGCTGGCTGCAATTGTAGCTCCTTGTAAGTTGGATAGGCTGTCATTTAAAACTCCTGAAGCAGGTGGTGCTACAGCAGTGGTAGCAGCGTTACTAGTTGTAGCTGCTTGAGCTGGTGTTGAATTGGGGGTAATGATATTTGTATTTAATGTTGGATTTACGGTACTTACTGACATGTTATTTATCTCCTAAAATAAAATAGTTTTCTATACGAGGCCATGCATCGTTATTTGAAAGTATTAGAACTTAGAACTTAATTAAATTAATATTTGTGTTTAGATAGTTCCTAGACAGCAAACGAAAATAAACAGTCAAATTGACTGTAATGTTAAAACACTTAGTGATAGTAAGTTATTGGTTAAATAACTAGATCCCCTAAACGCTTTAGGCTAAATTTTTCAGATAATTGACAACGATTAACAATCGAGATTTATTCGGGGTTTGATTTGCAGGACAGAATATGGTTACAAAATACAGTTCTTTAAGATACGCTTCTAAAATTAGTTCCCGAATATTATTATAAAAAGTTTTTAATGTTAACACGGCTAGACAAACGCTATGCCAAACAAAAATATTCATCCGGGTTTAAGCTTTAACTAGCTATGAATAAAGGGGTTTGACACAATTTTTACTACATGCCTAACTCTATAAACAAACTAGTGATTTTTATTAAAAACGTGTAAATTTTTTCTAGTTGCTATGTAAAAAGTACACGTTAAGCATTTCGCTCAGTAAAATTTACTTTTGCCTTTAACTAGTTTATTTTACCAGATTGCCACTACATGTTTTTTAGGAGCAAATAAATGACTAGATCTATAATTTTGATTGCCATTTTGTTTCTTGCTATAGGAACTATGCATTTTGTTAACCCTGGGTTTTTTCTTAGCATCATGCCACCATATTTACCTTATCACTTAGAGCTGGTTTATATTAGCGGTGTGTTTGAGATTTTAGGCGGTCTTGGAGTACTTATTACTCCTCTACGCAAATGGGCAGGGTATGGCTTGATCGCCCTGTTAATAGCAGTATTTCCTGCCAATATTCAAATGCTGATAAATGAAGTAAAAACACATGGCTGGACTCTTACTACAATTCCTTTGATAATCAGATTACCTATCCAGCCATTATTAATTTATTGGGTTTATCGTTGCTGTATAAAAGTACAATTACCAGTTTACAAAAAAGTAGAATAGTTTTGATTTGGAGAAATAAACTTAATACTAATTTAGAGGAATTATGGAAATAAAAGACATAAATATTTTCTTGGAATATTTTGAAAAAGTACGTGAGAGAACTCTTAAAATAATTAAATGTATCCCTTCAGATAAAATGGATTGGACATATAAAGAGGGTAAATTTACTTTTGCTGATATTATTAGACACCTAGCTACAATAGAGCGTTATATGTATGCAGAAAACGCACAATTTAAGCCTAGTTCTTATCCGGGACATGGCAAAGAGTTAGTAGACGGCTACAAGGAAGTGTTAGAGTTTTTTGATAAAATGCATCAAGAATCTATATCAATATTTAGTAAATTAAGTAATGAAGATTTACAGAAAAAATGCTTAACTCCAGCAGGAAACGCAATTTCATTATGGAAATGGCTTAGAGCTATGATAGAGCATGAAATTCATCATAGAGGACAAATTTATCTTTACTTAGGGATGCTAGATATTACTACACCTCCTATTTATGGGTTAACTTCTGAGGAGGTTAGAGATAGAAGCAAGCATTAATTATTCTCTTAGCCGTTGGCATTATGTGTTTAATTTTATGTAGTAGGGAATTTTTGGGATATTTAATTTTTTACAGATTTTGGGAACCATTATTTTCTTAGAGCGTCTAACCCCTACAAATCAGCAAACAAATGTAACTTATTGGAGGAATTAGATATGTCCCAAAGCCGACGTGTGTTTTTTATCATCACCTTGATTCTTACCCTAGTGTTTTTACAAGTAGCTTGTAGTCAATCAAGTCCAACACATACAGCTAATGTAAGTGAAAAAACAATTAAAAATAACCAAACAGCAAGTAATCAACCGACTAATGAGATTAAACCAGAAGCTGAAAAAGCGGAAACAAAACCATCTGAATTATCTGAGAAAGCAAACAAAAATATAGAAGAAACTCAACGTCTTAATCGAGAAGACGTTTCTAAAGAGACAACCAAGGGCAAAGTTAAAGGACTTGTTAGTGTCCAAGAAGGAGTGTCTGGAGGAGTAGAAGGAGGCGTAGTCGGTGGGGTAGCTGGAGGCATAGTTGGTGGGGTTATTGGTAGCACAAGCCCAGCATCAGACCCACCACCACCGCCAGTAGGTTATGTTGCTTCTACTAATTCTATTCCAGTAGCAGTTCCACAAACATTGGTCGCAGTTCCAGCTAATTCTGCTCCAGCAGTTTCACAATTATTAGCCGCAAAACCTGCTCTGTCTGCTCCTCAACCACTAAGAAAAGCTGAAAGAGCCTCACGCCCTGACGCTAATACAGATCCAGCTGATCCTCAAGGCGCAGAAGACTATACAAAATACAGTATTAATAAAATGACTGCGACAAAGGAAGATAGATTTTCTACTTTCTCTATTGATGTTGACACAGGATCTTATACTATTGCCCGTCGCAAGCTTAATGAAGGGTACTTGCCACCTGCACAAGCTGTTAGGGTAGAAGAATTTATTAATTACTTTCAATATAAATACCCGCAACCTGCTACAAACCATCCATTTTCAGTAACTATGGAAGCCTCCACCTCTCCTTTTAACCAAGAGAGACATTTATTAAGAGTTGGGATTAAGGGTAGGACTGTTGAAGCAGATCAACGCCCAACAGCGCATTTAACTTTCTTAGTTGATACTAGTGGCTCAATGCAATCACCTGACAAAATTGGCCTAGTAAAAGATAGTTTAAGAATATTAGTGGAAAACTTGCGCCCAACAGATACGGTTGCTATTAGCACTTATGCTGGTGGAATAAAGCTAGTGCTTTCTCCTACACAGGCTGTTCATAAAGATTTAATTCTTAAGTCTCTTTATCAGTTAGAAGCAGGTGGTGGAACTGCTATGGCATCGGGTATTGAGCTAGCCTACCAACAAGCCTTAGCCCAACTCCAACAAGGGAAAAAAGGAGATATTAACCGAGTTATCATTTGTTCAGACGGTGATGCTAATATTGGTAACACTAACCCAACAGAAATCTTAAAACAGATTCAATTTTATGTTCAACAAGGTGTTACAGTTAGTACCATAGGTTTTGGAATGGGTAATTACAAAGATTCAATGATGGAACAATTTGCTAACAAGGGTAATGGTAATTACTTCTATATAGATGGTTTACCAGAAGCCAAGAAAGTTTTTCGTGAGCGTTTAACTAGTAATCTTCAAGTAATTGCTAAAGATGTAAAAATTCAAGTAGAGTTTGATCCTTCAACCGTGGCTCGGTATCGCTTAATTGGTTATGAAAACCGTGATATAGCTGATGCAGATTTTCGTAATGATAAAGTTGATGCAGGAGAAATTGGCCCAGGTCATACCGTAACAGCACTCTATGAACTGGAATTGCATCCTCAACGAACTAGCAATATTGCTACTGTGAGACTGCGTTATAAAGCTCCAGATGGTGAAGTAGCAAAAGAAGTAGCAGCATCAT
>JAHFUF010000524.1:1079-4330 GCA_023265235.1 Blastocatellia bacterium | reverse complement strand
CAAATTTGATTGCTCCTTTTTGTAATAGAGAATTTGCTGGGGAAAAACTAACTAATATTGCCCCTAGGTCTACTGCTAATTTAGTTATAACTTGAGCCAATACTTACAGTTCGGACTGTTAATACAAAAGAATAGCCTTTTGGATCAGGGCCAGTTTTAGTTCTCCCTGAGTTTAATGAAGCACACCCTCTTATTGCCCTTACACCAACTTTAAATATGTTTAGCGTTCTTCCGCCTGATAAAGGACATTCACTTTTTTCAAAAGTGGGGCCAGAGCTTACTATACAGCCACCTGTAGGCTTAATATCACCGCAAGCTATAATATCGTCATTACAAGAAATAGCACTACCATCAGCGTTTATAACAGTGACAGGAAAGCAATCTAAAGGACCAATGAGCTGACCAGGTTCAAATAGGTCACGGAGAGGGCAAGGTATGGCAATCGGGTCTTTTCGGTTACAAGCACTACCAGCACCATAAAATTGGTTAGGGTAAAATTCATTGAGCAAATAAACATCGTAGTAAATAACTAAGGGTTGGTGAATTTTGCCAAGGTTGAAACCGTTAGTGGTTGCTATAACATCAGCACGAGTTAACCAATGATATCGCTCTGTTCGTGGTTTGCCTACTCCTTTATATTCTATTACTTCTTGACGTACAAACATTGTTCTAAGTGTATAGTCGTAAGAATTTTCATTCTGTCTCATTATTTTCTCTATTGCTAGTTTAGAGTCTTCATTTTCTATACTAGGGTCTAGTTTAAGGTCAAAGGCTTTGTTGAAATCAATGGTTTGGTTTGTGTTGCCATCCATTCCTTCAAATAGCTTTTCTGGTTGGCATAATCCAAATTGATTTTCTAACTTGCTACCTTCAGGGTCTGTGCTTGATGTTGGGACTTCTACACCTTGACAAATGTAGTTAGTACTTCCTCCTGATTTTGCTATGTGCTCTATTAATTGCTGTTGGATTCGTTTATACAACTCGTCTACTACGTAGTTTCTTATAGGAGAGTTTGTAGTTAGTAATATTTGTTCTGATCTACGGATATTTTCCTCAAATAATGTGTTTGATAGCTGATAGGCTGTTTGAGATACTGGCACTATTATTGCTGCTGTGGTTAACACAAAAAAGAAAAATACCATTGCTATTAGTAACCATCCTCTTGAGTTATTGTACTTTTTGATGAATTTTTTCAATTTACTTTTGCTTTGTGTAGTTTTGTTGGGATGCATAGCATTCTCCTAGTCAAGATTACGGATGGTGATTGGAAAATTTAATTTAGCTTGTCGACTGCTAGCTTTAGTGCCATATACAGCAGGGATTTCTCGAAATATCTCTACATCTATTGAAGTTATATCTCCTAGCCAAGGGACTAGTGGGGTACTTGGAGTAGGGTTTATAGAACCATCTTTTAATCGATAAGTGACTGTAACGCTATCTGTTTCACCTAAGATAGTTTCCTCTCCTCCTTGAATTTGGAAAATATTGTTGTTATCAGGTAGGACTAAACCGCCTCGGTTTCTTATTAATCTATTACTCATTTTGTCGCTCTTGTAATAAAACGTTGCTAGTCTTAATGGTACTAAAATAGCTCCAGCAGAAAACTTTGTTTCAGCATCAGATGGGTTTATTAGTCCAGGAAATGCTTCTCCACATTCTCCTGTCAGACATAAATCAAAGGTGAAATCTATTGTTTCTAACTCACCTTTGGAATTGTTCTTCCCAATAACATTAATAATTTTCACTAGCCTAGAGCTTGTTTGGATTTGCTCTGAGCCAATATCTGTTGGTGTGTTTATCAATAACAATATGTCTCCTGCCTTAAACATATCCACACTTGGCTTCCAAGGTAACTCTAACAGAGTAGTTTCAAGCGCGACGTTGGGTGGAATTGGCGTTGAAGTTGGATTAGGGGTTGGCGTTTCTGTTGGGGTTGGGCTTGAGCTAGGATTAGGACTAGGACTGGGGCTAGGAGTGCTTCCACCTCCTTTGACTTGTATTATTACAGTCTTAGAAGTGTTGGAATCATGCTTTTGGCTATTAGCTAAAGAGGAACTGCCTGTACCTTTTGTTATCTTAAAATTCGATTGAAGAGCAATCAAAGAGACTTTAGCTTTGCCAATATTGCCTGAGGCTGTGGTAGGCTCAGAAATGGCTAAGCGAGGAGTCTTAGCATCTGCATAAGCAACAGTAAAAGCATCTTGTCCATTGATTTTGTATGGAGTGACAATACCTAATTTAATAGGTTTTAATTTACCTGTGCTATCTTGTAATGAACCAGCAGCAGGCAGTATTGGTGTTCCGGAGGACAATCCATTTGTTGTGGCTAAGCCTCGTCCAGGCAGAGAAGTTAATGCTTGGCTTATTGCGTCTTTTACTGCCGATAGTTCTCGCTCTACTTGAATAAAACGTTGTTGGCGTTGAGTTGTCTTTAGATATTGGGTATAAGCACTAGAAACTGTAGCAAACAGTAATCCTCCTATAGCAAGCATTACTATTGCTTCTAGTAAACTAAGTCCTTTAGATTGATAAATTAATTTTTTCATCTTTTCTCCTATTTGCTAATTGCACCATCAGTTTTAGTTATAGTATTAAGGCGAACTACTTTGTTTCTTTCCAAATAAACTACAATCACAGAATATGTAATATCGCTTTTGTTTGGGAAATCCTTAAGAATTAGCCATTGACGTCGGAACTTGGGTTCTAAGGATTGGGAAGGCTCGCGAAAAGTAGAAGTAGAGCAATCTAAACGAGATAGAGTGCCTCCACTATCATCACTACCTAAGTCTCCAGGAAGCCTTCCTTTGCCTGCAATTGCACTTTCTTTGCCAGTATCATTAGCTAATGTAGTAGAAACATTTGAACCAAAAGAATTTTTAACATTATCTATAGTAATTTTCTCAGGAGGGGCTTGAGCATAGTTACGTAATAAACAAGCAGAGTCATTAAAGAGATCAAAATAACCATCAACAGGCTTGTTAGGGTCAATAGAGCCTATTTTGGTTTGCCCTTCTGGAATTTTAGCAGCTTGGTTTTTTGAGTCATTGAAAAGCTCAGTAGCCTTTTGAGTTGATAGTGAGGCTGTATCTGCCACTATTTGAACAAATTTGCCATTATTAAGAGAAGAAACTATTAACCTACCTAGATTAGCAAAGATTATCCCTAGTAATAGAGCGCATATAATCCATTCTACTGCAGAAAACCCTTGGGATCGTTTGCTAAGGTGTTTTATTTTATTTTTTGTTTTGTAA
>JAHFUF010000524.1:0-1069 GCA_023265235.1 Blastocatellia bacterium | reverse complement strand
TTTGTAATGCATTTTATTCTCCTATTTATCTCATAAATACGCTTCATTATTAGTTTATGTAATTAAGATTTACCCTCAGGTGGTTGAGAGTTATGTTTAGCAGGTAAAAGGTTTTGTAGGTCTGTGCGCGATCTCCACTCTCCATTAATAAGTTCTGCTAATAAAAATTCTCCTCTTTGGTTAACTAGTAAAGCAAGCGTGCGGTTTTTACTTACAACAAAAATCACTTGTGCTTGAACTAGCTCACCAGAAAATTTATCAAAAGTAAAACTTGATTTAGGCGAGTAACAGAAAGCCTGGCCAGAAACACATAGGACAGATTCTGCTTTAGGACAATTTGAGCAACGATTTTGTATTTCGCTTATTGGTTGAGTAGTAACTATAACCCCTGAATGAGGTTTAATGTCAGCTTTCTCTAAATCGAAAGTACGTTTTTGTGGATCTGTGTTGCCCCTTCTAGCTTCAACTTGAGCTAAAGAAACAGCTATAGACATATCAGCAGCAACATTTTCTATTTTAACCCCAACTAGTGCAGGGCCAATATTGACCGCTATCGCAATGAGTCCAAGACTAACTATTGATATAACAATAGTTAATTCGAGTAAAGAATATCCTTTATGGTTTTTCATAGACTTTTTGTTAGCTTTCTAAAAGATTAGTTAAATCTTAAAATAAACAGTGCTTAAAGATTAAAGCTGGTTTTTCTTTGTTTAGTGTGTGTTTTCATCCCGCAATTGCTGTTCCTAGTACAGTTGAGAAAAAGCAAATCTAGCTAAATTTACGCTAGTAATTGAAAATAAATAGTTTGTAAAGCTCGTTCTGATCTAAAGTCTTGTATATTTTTATCTATAACCTGCCATTTTTGGCAAAGATTAAGCAGCCATTTATGGCAAGTCTGCCAAAAATGGCAGGTGACAAGAGTTAGCTGTAAAAACTAAATTGCTATAGCTAGAGCGTGTTGCGCAAATCTTTGTTGAATATTAAGGACTTAACGACAGAAGTCGCAACGTTTTTCATTTTCAATGGTAAAAACTATCTTACTCAAATCCGTAACCTATTGATTTTAAGC
>JAHFUF010000523.1 GCA_023265235.1 Blastocatellia bacterium | reverse complement strand
GAATAATTATCAGTTAAGTTAGAGGCAGTAATAGGTAGTTGTTTTAGTAATATAGAAATTTGACGATCAAACCAAGAAAAAGCATTGGCACGCGCTTCTAAATCACCATCTTCATTTTCAGGAAAAATTGTATCCCAAAAATTTTCTAACAACCTCTTTAGTAATTGTAGGCTGTCACGTAAGCCTACAAAACTGTAGTTTTTTACTAGTGCTTCTGACAACCAAACTGCTATTTGAAGATCTTTTGTTTTTGTCTGTAAAGCATTGATTGATAAAGCTATTACCTTATACCAGTCGGCTATTTTTGCTTCACGTTTCCAGTCTCCTTGTTCTTCTATATCTTCACTGCGCCGGGCTTCGCGAATCTCATCATAAAGCCCTGCATATTGAAGGTTTTCACCAGATGGATTATCACTATCAATTGGTATTAACAGTTCCTCAAAATTAATACATGGCTTAAGTGTTTCTATTTGTGCTGTTTGTGCTATGGACATTAGGTTTTCTCCTTTTTCTCAGAGTGGTCAAACATCAAGCTAGAAATTTCAAAGAGTGTTTTTTCTTTAGAATCAACTAGAAAAGCGCGTAGTCCATAACCTACATAGATTTCGCCTGGTAGTTGTTGCCAATCTGTCATACGCCCTAAGCGTACTAACTGATTTTCATGTTTATAGGAATTAGGATAGAGTGATGGCAAAAAAACTCCTGCAACTGTGCCACTAGTAAGTTCAATAATTGCTTTTGTCCATATTAAATCACGTAACTCTTTTGGTGGCTGAACTTCCAAGCATTGGATATGCTCAAATGGTACCCAAATATATCTATCCTGTAAGAAAACCTCTAAAGAACAGGCAAAAAAGTCATTGTAATCAGTAAGACGATTAAAATTTTTCCCATTAATTTTTCCTTTTAGGCTAGGTTGCTTTTCTGCTAATTCATCCAATAACTTACGAGCTTCGCTATAGTTTTTTTCTCGTAGCTTGTTAATTGCTTCTAATTGGAGTGAAATATAATTTGGTGGAGAAAGCAAAAACTCAGGAGCTACACCGCTAGAAAAAAGCTTACTTCGTGTGATCTCGGCTTTTATGTTATTCCCACAAACGAGTAAACCAAGTTCAGCGTTTGCTCCTGCTACTAGGAGTCCTTTAAGTTGGCGTTCAGCACGTTCCCATTCACCGTTAAAACAGAGTAGTTCAAAAAGAAATGTACGTAGCCAATTATCAGTGGGATTATTTCTTACTTCTTGGGTTAATTGATTAATTGCCTCTGTTAGATTTCCAGTTTGATATAAAGCCTTTGAATTTGTTGTAAAATGTGGAGAAGACATAAATTCCTCCTTTAATTTCGTAGGTTTTTAGGAGCATGCCATTGTGTAAAAAGACGACGGGAAAAGGGGTTAGTAGCACTTGATGGCCTTAACATTGCACGTACAGGAGTTCCTTCAACATTCCAACTTAATATAAATAGGTTCCCCTCTGAGCTTGTTGTTGCACCTGCTACCATTTTGAAAAGTCCCCATTCACCAGAAAAAGCCTTTTCAGCAATCTTGCTACCTTGTATCACAGTAATTTTTGCGCCTGATGCCCCAGACTTTGCTGGCCAGCTAAATTTTGCTGATTGCGCGGTTGTACCACGAGTTTCGGCTCTTGTTCCATCAATCTCAATTACAACATCAGCATTTACAACAGGTTGTAATAAGAGTTCATAACCAACTTCCATTTGTTGCCCACCTTGGGCAAAAAGGGCTTCACGTAGTTGTTTAGAATTGTTGAGATAGTCAGTAAATTCTTGAGAAAACTTAAAAGCCCCGTTCTCTTTTAACTGCAATTTACCATCTATTTCTTGAAAAGAAGCGGCTAACCTATCATTAAAAAACTGTATTAAACTGCCATTAGCAGGGTTAAGAAAACGAGTAAGGTCTGTTATAGACGCGCTTCCCGTTTCTGTAAAAGGAAAACCTTGTTCTAAAGTGCGTGCTTTAGGATAGATTTGTTCTTGCCAATTTTGTTGGATTTGGGCATAACCGCTTCCATAGAGCATAGCTCGCACGTTTCCTAAAGGTTGTTTACAAGCAGACGCAGCATCTCTTGTAACTGCTGTTGTAAAATTATTAAGTAGTTTATTGATTGTTAATTCTGCTTTTTGTAAACCAATATCATCTTTACCAGTAAGCAACATTTTGGAAGTTTGCGTTAGTTGATCGGCTGAGGCACTTTCTAAACCATCAAGCACTATACGCAAAGAAGCACGATATTGGGACATAGGAGAATTTTCTTCTCCTTGGGCTAAAAATTGTCTTAAGGCTAAAAACTCTTTTTCTAATTCGATAATTTGCGGGCTAGAAGCAATTTTTTTAGTGCCAAAAATTTTCTCCCACCAACCAAGTTTTTCCTTAGCACCAGTAAAATTTGTTTGTCGTACTACTTCAGCTAATGCTAAAGCTAAAGGAGAATCGCTTGCTGATAGTACTTTTAATGCTTCTAGAGCGTCTTCTTTTGTCTTAAATGCTGGTACATTTAAGCCTCTTAAAAATTGTTGCCATTGTGTAGCATATTCATGAAAATAAATACCTTCTAGTTTACCAACATCACTATTAAGATCTTTTGTTGTTACTGTAGATGCTCCCATTACCCAATCTTCTTTGCTCATCTCTTCAGCGGCTGAGGCTAAAGCATCCTGCATATAACTTTGGTAGCCTTCTATTGTAAAACTACCAGACACGCTATATTTTCCAACCAACCCACCTCGGCTACGCCCTTGAGTGATTGACTCTACTGTTACAGGGTTTATTTTTAGATCAATTTCAGAAGTCACACGCTTAAAAAAACGGTTTACTGCTGGATAAGCAGTAAGATGCTGACGTGATGCAGCTACAATTTTGTCGTCTGCTTTAAGGTGAGGTGCGTCATCATAACTTGCTTGTTTAGCATAGAAATCAAGTTGTTGCTGTGCTAGGAGTTCTAGCTCTGTTGGATAAGATTTTTTCCAATATTCACTAAGTCGATTAGCAAGAAATGTTGGCTCTGTTTTACTTGGATCAGAAAGCATTAGGTATATTTTTAGAAGATCATAGTATAGTCCTAGTTCTTCTTCAGAAACCTTATCTTTACTATCACTTAAAGCAAAACTCCTAAGATCATTCTCTAGATTTGCAGTTGTTTGTTGAAAGAAACGTTGATTAAGCAAGTCAAAATAAATAGCACGCAGGTTAGGATTAATTGCATTACCTGAATATAGCCCATAGCTATAGGACAAGGGGCGGGATTTTTGATAATTGTCTAAGAGTACAAGTTGTTGTCTTAACGCCTCCATTGCTTCTAATTCTACCCGCATTGTTGCTGTATCTTGATTACTAGCGGGTTGTGTGGATTGTAGGCGTATAACTTCATCAACCCTAAGACCTTTTTCTAGGTTTTCACTAATCAAAAGCCTGTTTCTAACTAGGGAAGTAGTAAAACCCAAAACTAGTACTATAGAAATTAAAGCTATAGCTGCGACTAGGATTTTACGCTTTAGTTGTGGAGTACTTTTTTTCTTCATCATTGCTGAAGCTAAATTAGCATCATTTATTAGCTGCTCCTGAATAAGGTCAGTAATAAAGTATTTTTCTTTGTATTCTTGTGCTGTTATTAAGAGGTTTTGTGAGGCTTGTTTTTTTATTACCGAAGCAGCCGTAAAATAAAAGCCTCGTAGCCAAGGATTATCAGTAAACGGACTAGGTCTAAACAATGCAGAAACAAATAGCCCTAGTTTGTTGCGAATTGCAGCAAAACGTAGTGGAAAGTCAAAAACTTCTAATTGTTCTTTGGAAACGGTTGAGGAAGCTAAATGTATAAGACGGTTATTCATTAAAGCATCACAAAGATGGTCAAACTCTGTGTCAAAAAGTGCATGCGCCCGTTCGCGTTGTTCTAGTGCTATAGTTGTTCCCCAAATTTGGTTACGGTTTTTCTTGTCAAAATTACTAAAAAATGTTTCAAAACCACTAATAAGATCTGCATAAGTAAAGATTAAATAAATAGGAATAGGAATATTAAACCCTGCTTTTAGTTCATCAATGCGTGCTCTTAAACACTTGGCCTGTTGTTCAACTTCGTTATCACTAGCTTTGATAACACCTGTTGTTTCAACAGTAACGATCACCCCATCAATAGGCCGTTCTGCACGGTACTTTTTTATAGTAGCAAGTAAGGCTAGCCATTCATCATGGTCAGCACCTTCACTAAGATAACGCCCTGCTGTATCAATAAAGACAGATGTATCACTAACATACCAGTCACAACTGTTAGTAGGGCGAAATAGATTTTGCCCAAGACTTTGTTGGCTAGGTAAAGC
>JAHFUF010000522.1 GCA_023265235.1 Blastocatellia bacterium | reverse complement strand
CTCTTTTAAATCTATAAAGATCTTCAGCGTCAGGTTGATGCAAGGTTTTTAAGGCTACAATAGTGTTACGCTCACTATCATAGGCTTGATAAACAACTCCAAACCCGCCTGCCCCTAAGCGTTTTTGAATTAAAAACCTTGAAGTTCCTATGAAATCTTTTTGAATTTGATTGGACATAGCTGCTTAACTTACTTTGATCTTTGTGCTAGTAGATCTCCAAGACCAAGTTAGATCTATTGTCGATTGTAACTAAATTACCTAAGGCTGGTTAAGAAATAAAAACTTGTTCATTTTTGATTTTAAGTGGATATAGTAAACCTTGATAATAAAAGAGACTCAGCGATAAAGTTATTAGACTTAATGAGAAAACCGAAAGGAGAACTTATGTATCGCTAAGTCGCGTCTATATAATGGTTTATTTTTGCTAATTATTGCAAGTTAATGGTGTCATTTATTTAATTTTCTCAAGTTGTGTCCGCAATAACCATACTTTTAACTTAGCAGGTTTAGAAGCATTAGACTTGATCGCAAAACAAGCTAGAGTAGACATAATAGAGAATTTCCTCTTGAGATGGAATAAACTATTTGGTTTTCAATGATTAACTAATCGATAAGCTTATAAATTTACTAACCTAGATAATAAAATATTGTCTAGGTGGACAAATACCTGGACAAAATATATTATTTTTAGGTAAAAGCTGATGTTTGTAGACTTAGGAGGAGGCATGGAAGAAGACAAATTTGGGAAGCTAATTTCTAAAAAAGAAGCAGCAATAATTCTAGATGTTTCTGAGAAGACTTTGCAGCGACTAGCTGGTAAAAAACAAATAATTGTTATTTATAAAAAGAAATTTCATGGTGGAAAAATTGCCTATTTTCCCTTAAGCGAAATAGAGAGAATTAAATTAGCTTGGGAAAATAAAGAAGTCCTTCCTATTGTTGAAAGCCTTTCACAAGAAATAGAAATAATAGAAAAAACACAAGAAATAGAAACAATACAAAAAGCAAAAGCAGTGGAAGAAAGAGAAAACCAAGAAGCCATATTAACATCAACATCAGAATCAATAAACGACACAACTCAAGTCGCTAAAACAGAGGCTAAAGAAGTTGCAAAATTACCAATCAAAGTACCAGTTAAAGCTATTGCTAAAGAGGAAATATCAGCAGTCGAAGCAGGAGCTAAGTTAATTCTTACTGTTCACGAAGTTACAATATTGACTCATATTCCAGAAAAAGAACTACGTGAAGATTTAAAGAAAGGAAAACTTAGAGGTTTGTTTAGAGGGCATGGATGGAAAGTTAAACGCGCTGACTTAGAAGATTATGTTCGCTCTATTTATGTTCCTAGACGCACTGATGTAATAGAAGATAGTGGCACAAATGAAATTGACTTAGGGGATTTTGGTGAAATTGAGCATTGGGAAGGGTGATAATAATAGGCAACTCAACAAAATAGGGTTGCCTATTTGCTTGGCTAACCATATATTAGAACCCTATTTCTTAGTAATCTTAAAGCTAAAAATATATCTCAAGAAGCCAAAATAGTATGCCAATAAAAATGTCTAATATCTTTTTGTTGCGTCGTTTGCACTCGTTAAGCGGAATTATTCCCATAGGGACATTTTTAATTGAACACCTATATATAAATTTTTCTGCTATTGAGTCGCCAGACGCTTTTAACCAAACTATAGCGAATTTAAGAGCTATTTTTCCTGGGCCAATGCTACCAATAATAGAGCTATTTTTTATTGCTATACCTATTATATTTCATGCTTTTCTAGGTATTTATATTAGCTTAACAATGAGAAGTAACGCTTCTAGTTATAATTACTTGCGCAACTGGCTTTATTTAAGCCAACGTATCACAGGAATATTTTTAGTGTTTTATATTGCTTTACATGTTGCTTCAATGCGGTTTGGTTTCTGGGGTTTGGGCAATAGACTTTCTGTAAGCGATCACGCAATGGATCTAGTTAATACGCCTTTTGCTATCGTCCATACAGATCTTTCTCAACCAGTAGTTTTAGCTTTTTATATTCTTGGTATATTAGCCGCAGCTTACCATTTGAGTTTTGGGTTGTGGAGTTTTGCTATTCATTGGGGAATTACTGTTAGTGAAAAGTCGCAGCGTGTTTCACAGTGGCTTTGTGCCACAGTAGGGCTAGTGGTTTTTGCTTTAGGTGTAGTAGCAGCACTAGCTTTTATATAAGTTGATAATTAATACTTTTGGGTTTGGATGGAGAAGAAAAGATGGAGAAGAAAATCTGAAATGAGCCAAAGACGTATCGCGGTTGTTGGTGGCGGGTTAGCAGGGTTAATGGCCACAATTAAAATTGCAGAATTAGGAATAGGCGTAGACCTATTTTCTATTCTTACAGTCAAACGCTCAAACTCAGTTTGTGCCCAAGGTGGTATCAATGGGGCAATTAATACTAAAGGCGAAAGCGACAGTATAGAACATCACTTTCAAGATACGCTCCATGAAGGTGACTACCTAGCGGATCAAGTAGCAGTAAAAGCTATGTGTGAAATGGCCCCAGAAATAATTTATATGTTTGATCGAATGGGGGTACCATTTAATAGGACTAAAGAAGGGTTAATAGATTTTCGTCGCTCTAGTGGTACGCTTTTTCGACGTACTGCTTTTGCTGGTGCTACTACTGGACAACAATTACTCTATGCTTTGGATGAACAGATCAGACGTTATGAATCCGAGGGTTTAGTTCAAAAATATGAAGGGTGGGAATTTTTATCTGCTGTGCTAGACGATAAAGGCATAGCACGCGGACTGGTAGCAATGCACTTAAATACCCTAGAAGTAAAAGCTTTTGTTGCTGATGCAATAATTATTGCTACAGGGGGAATAGGAGCAATTTTTGGTAGGTCTACCAATTCAATGGTTTGTACAGGTAGTCCACAGTCTGTACTCTATCAACAAGGGGCAAAGTATGCTAACGCTGAGTTTATTCAAGTTCACCCTACAACTATTTTTGGTGAAGATAAATTAAGATTAATATCTGAATCAGCTCGTAGTGAAGGCGGGCGATTGTGGGTGCCACGCGCTCGCGAAGATAAACGCTTGTCTACAGATATTCCTGAAAAAGAACGCTGGTATTTTTTAGAAGAAAAATATCCTCAGTACGGTAACTTAGTACCAAGCGATATTGCTACTAGAGAAATTTTCCAGGTGTGTTTAGATGGCTATGGTATAGATGGAAAAATGCAGGTTTATCTAGATCTTACACATAAATCTACAGCAGAACTTAATAGTAGGTTAAAAGGGACACTTGATATATATAAAAGCTTTATGAGGGAAGATCCTTATAAAGTTCCTATGCGAGTATTTCCTGGTATGCATTATACAATGGGTGGGCTTTGGGTAGATATTAATCAAAAAACCAGCATTGATGGTATTTATGCTGCTGGTGAATGTGATTTTTCAATTCATGGTGCTAATCGTTTAGGAGCAAATAGCCTAGTTTCTTGTGTTTATGGTGGAATAGTGTCAGGTATTTCGGCGGTTAATTATGTTAAGGGGCTAGAAAAAACGCTAGATATTTCTGAGCCAATTTTTGAAATAAAACGTAGCCAAGAAGAAGAATTTAATAATAGTTTGTCTAAACAAACTGGTGTAGAAAATGCCCAACTCTTGCATCAAGAAATGGGATGCTATATGACAGAAAACGTTACAGTTATTAGGAATAATAAACAACTCCAAGACGCTGATAATAAATTGCAAGAGTTACAAGAAAGATTTAACCAAATAGATCTTAATGAGTCTAATTTTTGGGCTAGTCAGAGTTTGCCCTATGCTAGGAGCTTACGTAATATGTTAGAACTAGCTAGAATGATTACGCTTTGCGCACTAGCTAGAAATGAAAGTAGAGGGGCACATTATAAGCCAGAGTTTCCAGAGCGAGATGATAAAAATTGGCTAAAAACTACTATTGCTACTTATACTTCAAATGGGACAGAAATTAGCTATCAAGAAATAGATACTAGTTTAGTTACTCCAAAACCACGTAAATATAATTAGACAAGCCTTAGGTGAAATAATGTTAGAAAAAAAAGTACGCCTAAAAATTAAACGGCAAGACAACCCGCATAGTCAATGGCGTTGGGAAGAATTTGATATTCTGTATCGCCCAAACCTAAATATCATTATTTGTCTAATGGATATACGTAAGTCCCCGGTTACAGCAGAAGGTAAAAAGACTACTCCTATAGTTTGGGAATCTAGCTGTTTAGAACATATATGTGGTTCATGTTCAATGATTATTAATGATCGTCCTAGACAAGCCTGTTCTACACTTATTGATGAGCTAGAATCACCTA
>JAHFUF010000521.1 GCA_023265235.1 Blastocatellia bacterium | reverse complement strand
TGTAATACAAGATGAGTTAGGAATGATGCATGTTCGTATGGATCGCACCTATAATGGCTTAAAAGTCTATGGTGAACAAGTAATAACCCATTTAGGAAGCGATGGTAATGTTAGATCAGTTAGTGGCGATCAAGAAAAATTGTTTACTATTGCCAGCTTAAACACTCGCCCTACTTTAACAAATGATGCTGCTATAAGGGCGGCTGGCCAAGAATTTCAAGGCCCACCAACTTCTACTCCTAGCGCAGAGCTTTTGGTTTTCAAAGATAAAGATGGTGCTTATCGTACTGCTTATCACGTTAAAATGAACAATTTAGCAGGTGATCCTCCATCTAAGATGAATTATTTTGTTGATGCTCAATCTGGTCAGGTAATTGATAAGTTTAATGCTCTACCAATCCTTTGCCCGCATTGTGTCGAAATGGCTAAAAGTCGTGAACTTGGCACAGGCGGTGCCCAAAGCGGTACTGGTGCAGCTAATAGTAATCAAGGGATTGTCCCTCAACATATGCAAGGCGGGGTTGCTAGTTCTCCTGCTAACAACACTGGTGTTGTTCCACCTTGGATGAGTAACAATAGTAACGTTGCTGCGGGTCGTCCTAGTAGTTCAACTGCTGCTCGTGGTCGTGTAATGCCTGATGGCTCTTCAGCCACTCGCCCTCAAGGTGCTGGTTCATTATTAGGAACTAAAACAACCCCTCGTTCACTTACTGCTACAGGCTCAGCCACTCCAAATGCACCAATTAATGATAATCAGGCTACTACTTCTAAAATTACCATTAACGATGACCTAGACGTTACAGGCGTTAAAGTTAATGTTGACATTGCACACACTTATCGTGGCGATTTAATAGTTAAGCTCCGTTCACCAGAAGGTAAAGAAGTAGTGTTAAAAAATCGCGAAGGTGGTTCTGCTGATAATCTGGTATTTTCTGCTAATCCAGCAGATTTCAATGGCCTAAAGAGTAAAGGCGATTGGTCTTTGATTGTTGAAGACAAAGCAACTCAAGACACAGGCACATTAAAATCTTGGAGCCTATCAGTAGATGGTAGTCCTAGGACTCCTCCTCCATCTCCTGGGGTAATTACTAAGACTGCTACTCCAAACGCAGCTATTTTAGATAATCAAACTGTAACTTCTACCATTGATATTACAGATGATGGTCAGGCCGAATCTGTCAAAGTCAACCTAGATATTGACCACACCTATAGAGGCGATCTAGTAGTAGAACTAACTTCTCCTTCAGGTAAAAAAGCTGTTATCAGTAATAATGCTGGCGGTTCTGCTGATAACCTAAAGCTTTCTAACTTAGACCTTTCCTCTGTATTTCCAGGAGAATCAGTAAAAGGTTCTTGGAAGATGACTGTTAAGGATACTGCTGCTCAAGACACAGGTAAATTTAATTCTTGGGGCCTTACTATTGCTAAGAAAACCCCTACACCAACTCCTACACCGACTCCTACGCCTACTCCTACACCGACTCCTACACCAACTCCTACAGGTGATGGTAGAGGAACCTCTCTATATAGTGGTCAAGTGCCAGTAAGTACAACTCGAAATGCTGATGGAACATTCTCAATGAGAGATGCTTCTCGTGGTGGTTCAAGTACACTAGATGCTAACAACCGCACTTCTGGTACAGGAGCTACAGATCTACGTGATAGCAACAATACTTGGGGTGAAACTGGCGATCCTGCTCGTGCTAAAGTCGGTATTGATGCCCACTATGGTTCTCGTATGACTTGGGATATGTATAAAAACATTTTAGGCCGTAATTCTATTGATGGTAGTGGTGAAGCTTTGGTTTCTAACGTACATATTAGGACTAACTACAACAATGCCTATTGGGATGGCACATCGATGAATTATGGTGATGGTGATGGTTCTACCTTTACCGCACTTACAACACTTGATATTGCTGGTCATGAAATTTCTCATGGTTTAACAGAACGTACTGCTGGTTTAATCTACGATGGTGAATCTGGTGGTTTAAATGAGGCTATGTCTGATATCCTTGGCACTGGTGTTGAATGGTATGCGGCTCAACAGGGGGGCAGACAATGGAATTGGAAGGTTGGGGAAGATGCGTTTACTCCTAGTAATGGCAACAATGATGCTCTACGTTATATGGACGACCCAACTAGAGATAATTATAGCATTGACAACTACCGTAACTATCCACAACAAACTGAAGTCCACGGTTCATCAGGTATTGCCAACAATGCTTTTTACCTTTTAGTCCAAGGTGGTACAAACCGCACATCAGGAATCGCAGTAGCAAATGGAATTGGTATGGATAAAGGTCTTAAGGTTTTTTATCGCGCATTAAGTATGTATATGACACCTAGTACTACTTTTGCTCAAGCACGTCAAGCTACTATTAATGCAGCAACTGACCTTTATGGGGCCAATTCTACAGAAGTGCAAAAAGTAAAAGAATCCTGGACTGCTGTAGGTGTTAATTAACTATCAATTTCTTCTACACTCTCTAAAGACCTTGTGTTTTATACCACAGGGTCTTTATTTTTTTACCAGACTCTAAGTCTAAACTATACTAAACTATAGTACTACTGTGTCAGTACTTGAAGAACTAGTATGAGGCTTACTATTAAATTGGTAATCTAATTCCTTTTCAGATAAATTACTTAAAAGTTTTTGTAGCTCGTGTGCTAATTCTTCAGCCGTAGGTCGATATTTTGGTTCCTTACTTAAAGTTCTAGAAACAATATCATCTATTGCTAAAGGTAAATCAGGATCAAGGGTTTTTAGCGGCTCTGGCAATTTAGTAAGGTGCATTACTGCCAAAGTAAAAATTCCGCCTACTCCTGTTATCTCAAAAGGTGGATAGCCAACTACCATTTGATAAAACATTATCCCTAAACTATAAACATCTGAACGCCCATCATACTCTTGGCTGGTTAATCTTTCTGGGGACATATAAACAGGAGTGCCTAAGACAATTCCTTGGATTGTAAGGTTTTGTAAATCTATCATACCAGAAGACTTATCTAGAAACTTAGCAATGCCAAAATCTACTACTTTAACTATTTCACCATCATGGATTTTATGCAAAAAAATATTATCTGGTTTAATGTCACGATGTATTATGCCAGCATTATGTGCTTCAGCTAAAACATGACAAGTAGGGATTAAAATCTCTAAACATCGTCTTATAGGAAGGGTTTTTATTATGTCTAGTTCTGTTGCTAAGGAATGTCCATTTAAGAGTTCCATCACTAAGTAAACAATTCCTTCTGAAGAAACCCCTGAATCTAGAATAGAAACCGCATTAGGATGATTAATACGACAAGTGGAAACCCCTTCTAAGCGAAAACGACTAAGGTTTTCTTCGCTTTCATTAGAAGTAGTAGGACGAAAAATTTTTACGGCTACAGGCCGATTTAATACTAAGTGTGTAGCTTTATAAACTACACCATAACCACCTTTACCAATTTTACTTTCTAGTCGGTATTTTCCATCTAAAACAGTATTAGGTAATATATCTATTAAAGCAGAAAAAAGTAAGTCTGCATTTTTGTAAGAATCAAGTAAAAGCTCTTGTTTACGAGCAAGTTTTTCTTCTTGAGCCTTACGTAGCTCTTCTTCTAACCGCTTGCGCTCAGTGACATCGCGTATGATTACTGTATGTAATACTTGTCCAGCTATTTTTAGTTGTGAGATAGAGGCTTCTAGAGAAAATTCTTCTTTGTTAGCTCTAATACCTGTTACAGTGCCTAAATGCCCCATTCGACGATTACTAACACCTGTTTTTTCAAAATTATGTATATGTTTATGGTGTGCGCTGTGAAAACGGTTGGGTATTAATAAATTTAAGGATTGCCCTATCATTTGATCTTCTTTATAACCAAAGATTTCTTCTGCGGCTTTGTTAAAAAGTATTATATCTTGATTATGATCTACGGTAATTATACCATCCATAGCTGAATCAATAATATTAGACATTTGTGCTTCATTATCTTTTGCTTGTTGTTCTAAGGATAGGTACTGAGTAATATCTTGTAAAAACCAAAGTTCAAAAGAATCTTGTTTGTATAGTGTTGCTTCGACAAAACATTGTGTTAAATCTTTCTTAGCTAGTATTAAAAGCTGAGAATTATTTGGCTCTAAAGTGTATTTTCTGCCAGCACAAACCTTTTCTTGCCAATTAGTTAGATTATTAATTTCTGTACTTTCATACCCTAGTAATTTAGTGACAGCAACATTAAAATATAATGTGTCATCTAGTTTACAAATTATAGGAACAGGTAAAAGAGCTAAAAAGTCTTTGATTTGTGAAGAAGTTAAATCCCTACGAACTTGCGCTAGAGTAGATTGTTGATTT